>NZ_LTCZ01000434.1:0-105032 GCF_001583455.1 Rhodococcus sp. LB1
GTCGGACCCGTCCGCCATGAGCTTCCGCGGCGGAACCGCAAAAACGAAGGCATGGCGCGACATCTGGGGATCCGGACAGGGGATCGGCACCGTGCGCTCCGTGCAACCGACGGCGGAACTCGTCGACCGGCTCGTCTCCGAGTACGCCGCGGCAAAGAACTACCTGCTCGCGCTGTAACCTTCCGCCCGCACGAGTTCGACGAACGCGTGGCCGACGGGGGAGAGCATGTCGGGATCGAATGCGATCCCGAAGGTGCGGGCAATCGTCGGCTCCGCGCGGCGGACCACCGCGCGGTCCTGGGCCGCCTCCGCGATCGACCGTTCCAGCAGGGTTCCGCCTATTCCCGCGAGTACCAGGGGAAGTCGCGCCTCGCGGTGATCGGACAGCGCCGCGAGGGTCGGGCGTGCCCCGGCGTGACGGATCGATTCCTCGATCTCGTTGGCGACGGAGTGGCCGCGGGGGACGAAGACCATCGGGATGTCGGGGAGTGCGGCGAGCAGAACGGGACCTTCCGGCACGTCGGTGCCCGGCGGGTACACGAGCCAGTACTCCTGTTCGCCGAGTTCGACGACGTCCAGACGGGCGTCGTCGAGCGGGAGGTGCGCCACCACGAATTCGCAGTGGCCGTCCTCGATCAGCGACCCGGCCTGCGCCTCGTCTTTCAATTCACCCAACCGGACCATCACGTTCGGGTGGGCCCGCCGGAATTCGGTGACGAGGTCGACGAGGGGCCCGATCGCCAGCGCCGGAAACGCCATGATGTCCAGTCGGCCGGCGAGGGCCCCGTCGGAGGTGGCGAGGAGGTCCTCGACGGCGGTGACGTCCCGCAGGATCTGCCTGCTCGGCCCGACCATGCTGCGCCCCGCGGCGCTGAGCACCATGCCCCGGCCGATGCGGTGGAACAGCTGCACACCCAGTTCCCGCTCGAGCCCGCGCAGCGCCTGCGAGATGGTGGGCTGTGCGACGCCGAGCGACGCGGCGGCCCCGTTGATGCCTTCGTGTTCCACGACGGCAAGGAAGTACTCGACCTGACGCAACTCCATGTGCTCAGTTCCTCACTCGGGTGCCGGTGTTCGGGTGGACTGCGCGATCGCGACGAACGCCGAAGCCGCCGGCGATCCCGGCCCGGACCGCTGCACGAGGCCGACGGGGCGGGTCAGCTTCGGCGTCATCGACCGGATCGAGACCCCGCGCAACTGTTCCTCGGCGACGAGGCGGGGGAGGACGGTGGCCCCCGCGCCGCGCATCACCAGCTCCCACGTGGCGCCCGGATGCGTGCAGTCGATGACGACGTTCGCGGGCTCGCCGACGAGATCGGAGATCAGCGCGGCGTCGCTCTTGTCCCCGAGATCCTGAACGAGCGGAATGTCGCGGACGGCCGAGCGGGGCACCGGATCGGGAAGGGTCTCGGCGAGTGCACCGGGCAGGGCGAGTACCAGCTCCTGGTCGCCGATGGGGACCGAGCGCAGCGCACTGTGGTCGACGGACAGGTCGATCACCCCGAGTTCGGCCTCGCCGCGTCGCAGGGCGCCGAGGACGCCGGTGGGACCGTCGGCGTCGATGATGCGGACCGTCACCCGGGGGTACTGCTCACGGAACCGGCGCACCAGGTCGACGATCGGATCGATCGAGAACGCCGCGTAGGTGACGATGTCGACGCGGCCGGACACGAGTTCACGCACGGCGGCGACCTTGGCCTTGGCCCGCTCGACGTCGGCGAGGATGCGCCGGGCGGCGACGTCGAGGGTACGACCGTCCTCGGTCAGCTCGAGACGCCGCCCGGTGCGGTCGAACAGGGTGACACCGAGGCGGCGTTCGAGTGTGCGGATCGCCTGCGAAAGCGACGGTTGCGAGATGTAGAGGGACTGCGCGGCCCTGGTGATCCCGCCGTGATCGACTACCGCGACGAAGTAGGTGACGAGATGCAGGTCCACGCGGTCATCGTACGGAAGCCGTGATGCGGGCTGCGCCGATCACGCGGCTAGCGGCCACGCCACACCGGCGGGCGCTTCTCCGCGAACGCGCGCGCACCCTCCTGGGCGTCCTCGGAAGCGAACACCGGATCGAGGAAGCGGCGTTGCCCGGCGAACGCGTCGGGGTCGGTGTAGTTGGCGGACATCGCGACGACCTGCTTGGTGGCGCGCACGGCGAGGGGACCGTTGGCGGCGACCCGTGCCGCCAGTTCGCGGGCGGTGTCGAGGGCCTGCCCGGGCTCGGTGAGCCGGTTGACCAGTCCGTGCGCGTGCGCCACCTCGGCGGTGAGGGGGTCGCCGGTGATCGCCATCTCCATCGCGATCGGGTACGGAAGCACCTTCGGCAGTCGCAGCAGACCGCCTGCGGCGGCGGCGAGCCCCCGCTTGACCTCGGGGATGCCGAACTTGGCGTCGCGGGCGGCCACGATCAGATCGGCCGACAGCGCCAATTCGCAGCCGCCGGCCAGCGCCCAGCCCTCCACCGCGGCGATCAGCGGCTTCGTCGGCGGGGCTTCCGTGATGCCGCCGAAGCCACGGCCGGGCAGCGACGGCCGCTCCCCGCGGGTGAACGCCTTCAGATCCATGCCCGCGCAGAACGTTCCTCCGGCGCCGGTGAGGATCGCGATCGTCAGGTCGGGCCGCGCCTCGAACTCGTCGATCGCGGCGGCGAGCGCCTTGGCGACCTGGAGGTCGACGGCGTTCTTCGCCTCCGGCCGGTTCAGGGTGATGACGGCGACGCCGTCGGAGAATTCGGTGAGAACCACGCTCATGGGGTGTCTTCCTTACGGTGTCGGGGTCCAGCGTTCGGGGTGCCCGCCGAGTGAGCGGATGCTCCCGCGGTCGGCCAGAACGAGCAGGTGGGCATGGGTTTCGCGGACCGCGAGGCGGAGCAGGCGGTCGGACATGGATTCGAACGGCCGCGACCACGAGATGTGTTCCGAGATCTCCCACGCCGTCGATTCGGGGTGCACGCCCAGAGTTTGGACGATCTCGGCGAAGCGTTCCTCGTGATGACCCATCAGTTGCCGGGCACGGTCGGCGATCCCCCGGAAGCGGTACTCGTGGGCCGGCAGCACTTCGCCGTCGGGCATGGAGGTGGTGGCGTGCAGCGACAGCAGGTAACGGTGCAGCGGGTTCTGCAGCTCGCCGGGGACCGTCGAGATGTTGGGACTGATGCGGGGCAACATGTGGTCGCCGCTGAACATCAGTCCGTGGGTGTCGTCGACGAAGGTCAGATGACCGGGAGTGTGCCCCGGGGTCCAGACCGCCCGCAGATCCCAGCCCGGCAGGTCCAGGGGAGTGCCGTCACCGAGCACGACGTCCATGGATTCGCCTGCCCCCAGCCGAACGAGGTCGACGCGGGCGGCCGCGAGGATGTCGGTGGGCGCCCCGAGTTGGGCGAGCTGGGTGTTCCACAGTCGTTCGTCGGCGGTGGTGTCCTCCGGCGAATGGTGGCCGAGCAGTGCGGCATCCGCGCTGTGCATCGCGAGCGCGGCCCCGCTGACCTCCCGCAGCCGGGGCGCGAGACCGAAGTGATCGGGATGCAGGTGGGTGACGGCCGCGTACCGGACGTCGGTGACGTGGTGCCCGGTCTGGGCGATGCCGTCGACGAGGGCTCGCCACGACTCCTCGGAATCCCAGCCCACGTCGATCAGGGCGAGGCCGTCGGGCAGCGCGAGCGCGTAGATCAGGACGTAGCGCAACGGGTTTCGCGGCATCGGCACCGGGATCGACCACAGTCCGGGGCGTACCTGTTCGACCGGTGGCAGGACGCCGCGGGCCCACGCCTCGCGCTGGACGGTACCGACGTCTTCGGTGACGATCACGACGGCACCTCCGTGGCGCGGAGCCCCTCGCGCAGGGTGCGTTTGAGGATCTTGCCGCTCGCTCCTCGCGGAAGTTCGGCGACATAGACGATCTCCCGCGGCTTCTTGTACGACGCGAGCCGGGCGGCGGTGAACGCGATCAGGTCCTGCTCGTCCGGTTGGTTCGACGGATCGACGAGCCGGACGACCGCCGTCACGGACTCACCCCACGTCCGGTGCGGCACGCCGACCACCGCCACCTCGGCCACCGCCGGATGCTCGGCGAGCACCGATTCGACCTCGATCGGGTACACGTTCTCGCCTCCCGTGATGATCATGTCCTTCACCCGGTCGGTGACGAACAGGTAGCCCTCCTCGTCGATGTGCCCGGCGTCGCCGGTGCGCAGGAAACCGTCGTGGGTGAGCAGTTGCGCGGTCTCGTCCGGCCGCCGCCAGTAGCCTGCGACGTTGTTGCGTGAGCGGCACACGATCTCCCCGGACACGCCCACCGGAAGCCGGGCGCCGGTCACCACGTCCCGGATCTCGACCTCGACACCGGGCATGGGTTTGCCGGCGGAACGCAGCAGGTGCGCGCGGAGTCCGGACGGGTCGTGGTCCTCGACGGCGAGGGCGGTGACCGAGCCCGTCGTCTCGGTCATGCCGTAGCGCTGCACGAATCCACAGCCGAGGCGATCGATCGCCCGCCGGAGCAGAGTGGTGGTGATCGGCGCCGAACCGTAGGCGACCAGTTCGAGGCTCGACACGTCGTAGCGGTCGAGGTCGGGCACGTCGAGGAGCATCTGAATGGTCGACGGAACCAGGAAGGCGTGGGTGATCCGATGCCGTTCGACGAGTTCGGCGACCTGCCGGGCGTCGAACGCGCCGAGCAGCACCACGTGGACGCCCGCCGACAGGCACGTGCTCAACCAGCCGGCACCCGCGATGTGGAACAGCGGCATGGCGTCGAGCGCCACCGAGCCGGGCTTCCAGCGGTAGATCAGCAGGCCCTCCGGCTCGTTGTGCAGGTTGCGATGCGTCGCCACCACGCCCTTCGGGAAACCCGTCGTGCCCGATGTGTAGAGCTGCAGCACCTCGGCGTCGGGGTCGTCCCCGAGACCCGGATCGGTGGCGGTGCCCGACGTGACCAGCCGGTCCCACGTCCACGTGCCGGGCGGAAGAACGTCGCCGTCGGTTGCGCCGACGACCACCACGACCACACTCGGGAGCGCGTCGCGGACGGCGTTCGCGGCGGCAGCGAATTCGGATTCGACGATCAGCACCCGGAGTTCGGCATCGACCGCGATCGCGGCGGCCTCGGCGGCAGGGAGTCGCCAGTTGAGTGGGACGAACACCAGCCCCGACTTGGCGGCGGCCACGAACGTCTCGACACCCTCGGTGCGCATCCGGAGCAACGCCCCGACCCGGCCGCCGTCGGAGGTCAACGCCGACAGCGCGGTTGCGATCCGATTGGTCCGCCAGTCGAGCTCCGCGTACGTCAGCGTGGTGTCACCACACGTCACTGCCGGTGCTCCGGGCCGCTCTGCGGCATGGTGCCGCACGCGCTGGGGTAGATGCAGACCGCTCACATCACGCTCCTCGATGACTCGTCGACGCCGCCGGGGAACCGGGTGACGCGTGCTGCCAGTCGACCACCCGCGTGAGTGCGGAAACAAAGTCACAGAGCCGAACGGACAGTGAGGAATCGCCTATGGATGCCCGGCCGAGCGGCCTCGCGGCGTTTGTAGACTGGCGTGATGGCCGCCACCCCCGCCCTGAACCCCGAGGATGTTCAGCGTGCTGCGGCGGCACTGCACACCCCCGACATCGACGGCTGGGCCAACCGGTTCGAACTGCTGTCGGACGGCAACCGCCTCCGACTGCTGTTGTGTCTGCACCACGCCCCCGACATCTGCGTCGGCGACCTGGCCGCGGCACTCGACATGACCGGCACCGCCGTTTCGCACGCTCTGCGACTGCTCCGCAACCAGGGGTGGGTGTCGGCGACGCGGGACGGTCGCTCGATGCGGTACCGGCTCACCGACGACACCGTGCACGAACTGCTGCACACGATCGGGGCCACGCACTATCACAATCACACGGGAGCCGAAGAGGAAAGGTGAATCCCGACATGGAGAACGACCCCGGACTGCTGCCGCTCGACGGCATCACCGTCGTGGCACTCGAGCAGGCCGTGGCCGCTCCGCTCGCCACCCGCCATCTCGCGGACATGGGCGCGCGGGTCATCAAGATCGAGCGTGTCGGTGAGGGCGACTTCGCCCGCAACTACGACGACGCGGTGTTCGGGCAGGCCTCGCATTTCGTGTGGCTGAATCGGTCGAAGGAGTCGCTCGGCGTCGACCTGAAGTCCGAGGTGGGCCGGGACACCGTCGCGCAGCTGATCGCGAAGGCCGACGTCTTCATCCAGAATCTCGCACCCGATGCCGCCGACCGGCTGGGGTTCGGCGCCGACGAGTTGCGCGCCGAGCACGAGGAACTGATCGTAGTGAACATGTCCGGCTACGGGTCGGCGGGGCCGCGGCGCGAACGCAAGGCGTACGACATGCTGGTCCAGGCCGAAACGGGGATGATCTCGGTGACCGGCACCCCCGACACCGCGACCAAGACGGGTGTCCCGGTGTCCGACATCGCGGCGGGAATGTATGCGATGACGTCCGTCCTCGGCGCCCTGTTCCGGCGGTCACGCACCGGGGTGGGGGCGCGGATCGACGTGTCGATGTTCGACGCGACCGCGGAGTGGCTGGGCCACCCGATGTACATGAAGATGTACGCCGACAAGCAGATCCCGCGCGTCGGGCTCGGTCATGCGGCGATCGTCCCGTACGACTCGTACCCGACCCTCGACGGACAGATCCTCATCGGTGTCCAGAACGACCGCGGGTGGCGGCAACTGGTGACCGACGTGTTCAAGCGACCAGAACTCGCCGACCATCCCCGGTTCGCGACCAATATGCTGCGCGTGCAGCACCGCGCCGAGGTGGACGCCGTCGTCGCCGAGGAGACTCAACGTTTCACGAGCGCGGCTCTCGACCAGGCGCTCGCGGACTCCGGGATCCCGGCGGCGGAGCTCAACGACATGGGCGGGCTGATCGACCATCCGCAGCTGGATCAGCGCGACCGCTGGCGTGACATCGGAACCGAGGCCGGGCCGATCAGGGCGATGCTGCCCCCGATGACGTTCTCCGACGTGGAGATGCGGATGGGCGACGTGCCCGCGCTCGGCGCGCACACCGATCGGATCCTCGGTGAACTGGGCTGGTCGGCGGAAGATATCGCGACGATGCGCGACCAGGGCGTCGTCGGCTGACGACGCGCCGCAGCCCCGGCCCGAGTGAGGCCGGGGCTGCAGCTCGCTCTTCGCTCAGGGTGTGGCGAAGAACTGCTCTACGGCCGGCTGGGCGTTGGGATTACCCACACCGATGCCGATGACGGCGCCGGCGATGGTGCCGACCACTGCGCCGACGATGCAGCCGGCGATGAAGTTGGGGAAGATCGACACGCACCCGATGGCCATGCCCACGTTGGAACCGATCGCCATGCCCTGCAGGCCCGCGTTGTTCCAGCCGGTATTGATCTCGTTGGTCATCTTGTCGAAGGCGTCCTGCTTCACTTCGTTCTCCGGGAAGAACTGTTCGGCCACCTGGCTGCTGCCGCCGTCGGCTGCCGGGGTCATCAGCGGCTGCGACCAGTCGATTCCCTGAGGTGCGGGATCGGCATACGCAGTGCCCGCCCCGACGGCCATCGCGGAGACGACGAATATGGACAATGCCAGAGTTTTCAAGAGTTTCATGGAAATCCCACCATGTCGTAGGACGAACACGGCCCCCACCTGAGTGCACCGAACATCGTTGTGCGTGGACCATATTCGCTGGAAAACCGGAACGGCTACATGCATATGTGGGTGCGCGGTGATGCTCCCCGTGTGCGAACTAACCCATAGCCCTCCCGAAATCGTCTTCGGAGTCGGACGGAAGCCCCGCTACGGGGTTCCGAGGAATTCGTACACCGCTGGTGGCGCAGCGGGGTTCGCGTTGCTGATACCCGTGACGGCGCCGATCGCCGCGCCCACCGCGGCACCGGGGAGGCACCCGCCGAGGATGAGGAAGATGCACCCGACGACGAATCCGATGCCTGCGCCGATCGCCGTCGCGGTCCCGCCGCCGTTGTCCCAACCGATCTGCAGCTGCTCGACCATGTTGTTGTACGCCGAATCCCTGTCGACCGGGGTGAGGGCGAGGGTTCCCGCGACCGGGGTCGTCGTGGGTGTCAGGTTCAGGAACCGGCCGGCGTCGGTGATGAGCGGATCGATCGTAAATTGCACACCGGCGATCGAATAGCGCAGGGGGATCGTGCCCACCGGGGTGCCCGAATCGTTGACGATGTCGACGGCTGCGGCCGTCCGCGACAGGGTGAAGTGCCCGGCGTCGAGTGCCGTGCCGACCGATCGGCCGTCGGCGCTCAGGCTGGTGTGCGAGATGACGGCCTGGTCGGCGGGGGTGGGGGCGGCATACGCGGTACCCATTCCGACACACAGGGTGGCGATCAGCAGCGCTGCCGGTGCTGTCACTCTATGCAGTTTCATGGTGTTTCCCATGCGTAGTAGCGGATGACAAACGACAAATCTGGTTCGACCTGGCGCTTCACAGTTGCCCCGACCGGCGAAAGCGTCCGTAACCTGCCTACTGCAGACATCTTCCCCCTTCGGATGCCCCAGTTTTCGGCCTTTCCGCAAAATACGTGCGTATCGGGGTGGCGGTGCAGGGATTACACCGTGAGCCGGTAGAACCGGAAGAACCCGAAATCCTCGATGGGCAGGATGTCCATGGTGCCGAAACCGGCCGCCTCGGCGTAGCTGCGCAATGTGCTCGGGCGCATGACCGTTCCGGTGCCCGCGCTGGGTGTGTGGTTCATGCCGTCGGGAAGGCACACGGTGAGGCTGAATCCGTACATCAGCCGCTCGACGTCGCTTCCCGGCGCGGAGAACTCGTCGTCCACCGCCTCGTCCATCACGATCATCGCGCCACCGGGAACCAGTGCCTTCCGAACCGCGGACAGTACTTCGACGGGCGCGGGCATGTCGTGGATGCATTCGAACGCGAACGCCGCGGTGCAGCTGCTTTCGGGAATTCCCGCCGCATCCGATTCGGTGATCGTGATCCGATCGGCGACATCCGGCCGCTCGCGCACGTTGGACCTCGCGAGTTCGACGGTCGCGGTGTCGATGTCGTAGCCGTGGAGCCGGGCGTCCGGGTAGGCGCGCGCGAGTGCGATCGTGGACCAGGCGCCGCCGCATCCGACGTCGGCGATGGCGGCACCGGGCGTCCGGAGCAGTGCGTCGACCTCGGGTACCGACGCCAGTGCACCGGGAAGAACCTGCTCGTACCACGGCCGATTCATGTCGGCCTGCGACTCACGGGCATCCGCGCCGTACTGAGCCCATCCCACGCCGCCGCCCGTCCGATACGCCTCGAGCAGTGCGGGCATCTGCGTGGTCGCGGCGACGAAGATCCGCGCCAGCGGTGCAAGATAGTTGAGACTCTGCTCGTCGGTGAGCACTTCGGCGGCGCCGGCCGGAAGCGTGAACGTCCGTGGCTCCGAATCGTCGACCGTGAGAAGTCCCGACACGGCCTGCTGTTCGAGCCATTCCCGCGCGTACCGCGGGTGGGTGGAGGTGCGTTCCGCCAGTTGGTCCGCGGTCGCCGGACCTTCCGACGCGAGACTGCGGTACCAGCCGAGACGGTCGCCCAGATGGACGGCGAGGAGGTCGATCGCCCCGAGCGATGCGTCGAAAATGCGCTGGGACACCGCCCCGGCGTCGGCTTCGGGTATGGACATCGCTGACCTCCGGCGGGAGTGCGGGCGAAGCTTCGTCTCCCCATCGTGGGCTACCCGATCGGCGGTGTCACGGATCGTTCGCCGGGCGAATGAGGGTCGGTCGCGGGAAGCCGGAAACCCCAGGGCAACTCGAGGCGATACTCGGCGAGCAGCGCGGGGTCGCCGAGCAGTTCCAGGATCGGACCGTCGGCCACCAGGTGTCCCTCGTCGAGGATCACGGCGCGCGTGCACAACTGGGCGGCGTACGGCAGGTCGTGCGTGACGAGCAGGTGCGTGGTGTCGATACCCAGGAGGACGTCGGTCAGTTCGCGTCGGGCGACGGGGTCGAGATTGCTCGACGGCTCGTCCAGCACGAGGACGTCCGGGGCACACGCGAGGACCGTCGCCAGCGCGACGCGGCGGCGCTGCCCCACCGACAGGTGCGCGGGATTGCGATCGGAATGTGCCGTCATGTCGACGGCCGCCAGCGCGTCGTGCACCCGCTCGTCGAGCGCGGTCCCGGTGATCCCGAAATTGACCGGACCGAACGCGACGTCCTGCGCGACGGTCGGCATGAACAACTGGTCGTCCGGGTCCTGGAAGACGATGCCGACGCGGCGCCGGACCTCCCGCACCGTGTCCCGGGACGCTCCCCGCGACAGCTCCAGCCCGCCCACGGTCACGCTGCCCTCGGTGGCCGTCAGAATGCCGTTGAGGTGCAACATCAGTGTGGTCTTCCCGGCCCCGTTCGGACCGAGAACCGCCACCCGCTCACCGGGTTGCACCGTGAGATCGATCCGGTGCAGCGCGGCCCTGCCGTCCGGATACGCGAACGAGACGCCCTCGAGATGCACGGCCGCGGTCATCGGAGCACCCACGCCGTGACACAGATCCCCACCGTGCACACGGCAGGCACGAGCCCCGCCCGCCACAGTGCAGCGGTCGCAGGCGGCGCCCCCACAGTGGGTACCGAACCGGTGAAACCCCGCGACAGCATGGCCAGGTGGACGCGCTCGCCGCGCTCGTAGGAACGCACGAACAATCCGCCGACGCCACGGGCGGTGGCACCGATCTGCCGGAACGTCCGGGGGTCGTCGCCTCGGGAGAGCCGGGCGGTGCGCATCCGCTCGACCTCGGCGGTGAGCAGGTCGAGGTAGCGCAGCATCAGCACCACGATCGTGGTGAGCATCGCGGGCACGCGCAGCCGCGCCAGACCCAACGGCAGGTCCCGGGCCGGCGTCGTCGCGGCGAGTGTCAGTGAGACCAGGACGCCGAGCGTGCCCTTCACGAGAATGCCCCAGGCCGCGTAGAGGCCCGCGACCGACAGCGACAGTCCGAGGACGGTGACGCGTGCACCGCCCTCGGCGAACGGCAGGAGAAGTGCGAGCGTCACGAACGGCAATTCGATCAGCATCCGCGGTCCGATCCATCTGATCGGAATGCCGGCGATCCGCCAGATCACGATCAGGATCGCGAGATACCCGGCGAACGCCCAGAACGCCTCGCGTGGCGTCGCGACCACCGCGAAGACGAAGACGACGGCGCAGACGATCTCGACCTCGGCCGGCAGCCGGTGCAGGGGTGACGTGCCGTCGAGGTAGAGCGGATGGGCGTGGCCGGCTCCCACGGTCAGGGGCTCGTTCGGTTCCGCCGCGCGCGGGCGAGCAGCCAGAACAGGCCACCCGCGACGACGAACGTCGCGGTGGCGCCGATCACGCCCGCGACCCCCGTGAGATGCGACCGGCCGCCCACCGTGTAGTCGGCGAGCGGCGAGTCCGACAACGGATGGGCGGACGCGTTCTGGGCGATGCAGTCACCCACGAGCGTCTCCCCGGCATCGGTTTCCACGGTTTCGCACCCGCGAGTGGTCGCGGAATCCAGACCGTCCGGACTCGAGCTGGCGAGATACGAGACCGCGCCGGCGACGAGCAGCGCCACCAGCGCGAAGCCGAGAAGGAATCGGCGCAGCGAGACCGGCGACGACGTGCTCATGCCCGCACCTCGACTCGTCGGGGTGCCGTCCGCAGCAGGTACACGAGGTCGGGGCGCGCCTTCGCGACGGCCGTCACCGTGACGGCGGTGATGAGGCCTTCGCCGATGCCGATCAGCACGTGCGCCCCGAGCATGTACGCCGCCACCGCGCCCAGTGAAGTCGAATCTCCGGACGTCGCATGACCGCCGATCGCGTACTCGAGGACGAAGCCCATCGACGCCGCCACCGTTCCGCACAGTGCCGCGGCGAACGCGAGCCCGCCGAGCACGCGGAGGCGCAGTCGCTGCCGTCGCACGACGAGCGGACGCAGGGCCACCGCGACGCCGTAGCCGACGACCACCCCGATGATCGCCATGTTGGTGATGTTCGCTCCCAGCGCTGTCAGCCCACCGTCGGCGAACAGCAGGGCCTGCACGATCAGCACGATCGAGACGCAGAGCATCCCGGTGTAGGGGCCGACGAGGATGGCGGCGAGCGCACCACCGAGGAGGTGTCCGCTCACACCGGGAAGGATCGGGAAGTTGACCATCTGGACCGCGAAGATGAAGGCCGCCACGAGACCGGCCATCGGTGCGGTGCGTTCGTCGAGTTCCGAGCGCGCGCGCCACGCGGCGATCGACAGTCCCGCCACCGCGACGACGACGAACAGCAGTGAGGTCGGCGCATTGATCAGGCCGTCGCTCATGTGCATTGCCACGGGTTCCACGGCGACTCCTCCGGCCGGCAGCTGATCCTTCGAAGTCTAGTTTCTCGTATGAACACTTGAACAGGTGTTCATGGGTGCGGGAAACGCGTATAGGCCCTCCGCGAATGCCAGGTCAGTGCCAGGTGTGGTCGACGAGCGCCGTCCGGGGCCCGAATTTGGGTTTGACGGCCTGCCCGCTCACCTCCAGCAGCCGCACGGCGCGATGGCGGTGCGGCTGAAGCGGGGCCAGGTACTCCACCATCTCGGCGTCGTCGAGGGGCTTGCCGAGCAGCGACCACCCCACCATCGCGGCGAGGTGATAGTCGCCGACCGACAGGGCGTCGGGGTCGCCGAGCGCACGCTGCGACACCTCGGCCGCCGTCCAGATCCCGACACCGGGGACGGACATCAGCCGGCGATTCGCTTCCTCGCGGGGGAGGTCGACGATCTTCTCGAGCCGGTCGGCGACCTGCGCGCAGCGGACGATCGTCCGGGACCGGTTCGGGTCGACGTTGGCCCGGTGGAATTCCCAGGACGGAACCCGCCGCCACACGTCCGCGGTCGGGGGCAGCCGCATCCCGTCCGGAGCGGGTCCGGGAGCGGGCCCACCGAACTTCCACACGAGACGCCGCCACGACGCGAACGCGGCGATGCCGTGCACACGCTGCTCGAGGATCGCGGGCACGAGGGCCTCCATCACCCGGTCGGTGCGGCCGAGGCGCAGCTGCGGGAATCGGCGGTGAGCCTCGACGAGGATCGGATGGTCGGGGGCGAAATCAGCGCAGTCGTCGTGGTCGCCGACGAGGCGGCCCAGTCCGGCGGACAACTCGTGGGCGCCCGCACCCCACGCCTGACAGCGCACCGAGTGGCGGTCGATCTGGGTGATGCGATAGGTGACCGGGCCCGACTTCTGCACCGACGTCCGCCAGATCGAGCCGTCGGCCGTCCGGCGGTGGCAGGGGTCGCCTTTGCCGCGTTGCAGCGGCTGCAACGACATGGCGACGTCCAGGGGACGCCGCGCGGTCACGGTGGTCTCGACCACCTCCAGCGAAACCGTCATCGAATGCAGCGTATCCACTCCGAAGGCGACCGCCACCGGCGGATGTCGGAGCGCGCACGTAAAGTCCCAGCCATGATCATCGTGAGTACCGACGGATCCTGCCTCCGCAACCCCGGTGGGGCGATCGGCTGGGCATGGGTCAATCACGAGGGTCCCAGCCAATCGGGTGGCGAACCCTCCGGGACAAATCAGATCGCCGAGCTGCGGGCCCTGCTCGAAGCGATCACCGCGCATCCCGGGGCAGATCCGCTGCTGATCGAGTCCGATTCCCAGTACGCCATCAAGTGCGCGTCGGAGTGGCTGCCCGGTTGGAAGCGCAAGGGCTGGAAGACGGCGGGTGGCGCTCCCGTCAAGAACCTCGCGCTGGTGCAGTCCATCGACCGGGCCATCAGCGAACGCCCCGGGCCCGTGCGTTTCCGCTGGGTTCGTGGCCACGTCGGCAACCACTACAACGAGATGGCCGACGTCCTCGCCGGCGAGGCCGCTCGTGCCGTCGCCTCCGGTGCGCTCGCCCCGGCCCCGGCCCCGGTCTCTGCCCCTGCCCCTGCACCGGCAGCAGTCGCGCAATCCACCCCCGAGGCCGAGGACGCGTTCACGCTGTTCTGATTCGGCCCCCGTTCTGATCTGCCGGGGTTCTGCGTCCGGCACTGCGTCGAGGAGAAGAAGACCGTTGTCCGAGGATCTGCGGGTGCAGGAGTTCTGGCGTGCGCTGGGGCTGCCCGGCATCATCGACGTCCACACCCACTTCATGCCCGCGAATGTGATGGAAAAGGTGTGGGGCTACTTCGACGCAGTCGGTCCCCTCACCGGACGTGAGTGGCCCATCCACTACCGGCACGAAGAGGATGTCCGCGTCGAACACCTCCGTGGGTTCGGTGTCAGGCGGTTCACGTCGATGATCTACCCGCACAAGCCGGCGATGGCTGCGTGGCTGAACCAGTGGTCGGTCGAGTTCGCCGAACAGACCCCCGACTGTCTGCGGACGTCGACGTTCTACCCGGAGGAGTCCGCGGCCACGTATGTCGCCGAGGCGGTCGAGTCGGGGACGCGCGTCTTCAAGTCCCACATCCAGGTGGGCGACTACTCGCCGAACGATCCGCTCCTCGACCCCGTGTGGGGTGTGCTGCAGGAGTCGGGTGTCCCGGTGGTCATTCATTGCGGGTCGGGGCCGGCGCCCGGCACCTACACGGGCCCCGGCCCGATCGCCGAGTTGCTGTCGCGGTACCCGAGGCTGCACCTGATCATCGCCCACATGGGTCTGCCGGAGTACCGGGAATTCCTGGACTTGGCCGACCAGTACGGCAACGTGTATCTCGACACGACGATGACGTTCACGGACTACACCGAAGCTGCCACACCGTTTCCGCGCGACCAGGTGCACCGGCTGGCGGATCTGCAGGAGCGGATCGTGTTCGGCAGCGACTTCCCCAACATCCCGTATCCCTACCTCGACGCACTCGAGGGTCTCACCCGATTCGACCTCGGCGAGCCGTGGCTGCGAGCGGTATGCCACGACAACGCGGCGCGGCTCTTCGCGATCGACTGACGACCCGGTGTCGTGCCGCGTCGATCCGGTTCCGTGTCACCGTCATTCGCCCTCGGGCCAGTCACCACTGCTCTCGCCCGGGCGTAGGGTGCCGAACGTCCACTCGAAGCCCTCGAGGTCGAGGACCCGGCAGCGATAGTTGCCCCATGGGGTGTTCGCGGGTTCCCACACCGAGGTGGCTCCGGCCTCGACGGCGGTGGCATAGACCTCGTCGACTTCGCTGTCGGTGCCGACGCTGAGATACGTGCCGTGCCCGACGGTCTCGCCCCGGAGCGCCGGCCGGTCGTAGTTGCCGTCGTCGCTGAAGACCATGATGGCGGCGTCGCCTCGGCGCAATTCGGAATGCATGATCCCGCCGTTGTCGTCCGGGAACTCGAGGGTGGTCTCGAACCCGAACGCGCGCTCGAGCCAGCGCAGAGCGGCCGGGGCGTCACGGTAGGCGAAGTAGGAGTGCAGGGCGGCCTGGCGGTTCTCGGTAGTGGTCATGGGGCGACGATACGAACGATCGAGGTCAGCCACGGTCCGCAATTACCGTAGCCCCGGAATGTCGGTCGGCGCGTTTACGCTTCGATTCCCACGCGACGAAGGCGACCCCGATGGATGACTTCCTCAACGACGGCGAAACGTTCGACGACTTCATCATGCGGACCGAGCGGGAGATCGAGATCCACCGGCTGAACATGGACTACCACCTCTCCGGGATGGAACATGCCCTCCGGGAGGGTTCGAAGTTCTTGTACTTCCAATGGGCACTGGCCGCTGTCGCCCTCGCCTGTGCGGCGCTCAGCTATGTGTACGGAGGGTATTGGTTGATGGCGTCGGTCCCATTCTCTCTCGGTTCACTCGGTCCGGCTTTGGTGCACCGCACGTATATGAAGGAATGGAGAAAAGAATTCCGCGCGTTCGACGCGCTCGAGGCGCCGGCGGTTCTGAAGCAGGTCCGGGACGAGATGGAGAAGGCCGAGAAGGCGAAGCGGAAGTCTCGGTGGTGGCGGCGCGTACGCAGGCGCCGCTGGCCGGGCTACCGTGCGCTAGAAAGGATTCCACCAGTTGATGAAGGCGATGTAGAGATTGGTCGGGAAGAAGAACTCCCAGTCCAATCCCATGTACGGCAGGTCGGGCAGTATGCCGATCATGTTGACTCCTAGAACTGATTGAACCAAGAAACGAAGGCATTCCACCAAGGCCCCACTGGACTCCAAACCTCCGGTGCCAGGATTGGTGGCAAGTCGAACAGAATGCCGATCATGATCCCGTCCCGACCTACCCGGCGTATCGCCCGCGGTGTGACCTGCGTTACCGCAGCGGAGGCGCGACAACAGTGTGCAATGAGGACCGTCGCAGGCAGGAGAGTGCCCTCGGCAGGATTCGAACCTGCGACCTACCCTTTAGGAGAGGGTTGCTCTATCCCCTGAGCTACGAAGGCGCGGCGCACGCGCTGGGCGCACACCGAGGTGAGTGTAGCGGGAATGGTGGTGCGCTCGCGATGGGGAGGGCATGGTTGTCGCAGATGTTCTGGAAGTGACGACGGAACGGGAGACGCACATGTCCGAGATCGACTTGACCGACCTCGCTGCGCGGCACGACGGTTCGCTGAACTTGCACGGTTATCTGGCGCGGCCGTCCGGTGAGGGTCCGTGGCCGGGTGTGGTGATGGTGCACGAGGCGTTCGGCTTGGACGATGTGATGCGTCGGCAGGCGGACAGGCTGGCGGCTGCGGGGTTCCTGACGCTGGCGCCGGATCTGTTCAGTGCGGGCGGTGCGCGACGCTGTCTGGTGTCGACGATGCGGGCGATGCTCTCGGGGAAGGGCCGGGCGTACGGCGACATCGAGGCCGCCCGTCAGTGGTTGTCCGGTTCGTCGGACTGCACGGGGAAGATCGGTGTCATCGGGTTCTGCATGGGCGGCGGGTTCGCCCTGATGACCCTGCGCACGGGGTTCGACGCGGCGGCCCCGAATTACGGGGTCCTGCCGCGCCACCTCGACGCGGCGGTGGCGGGCGCGTGCCCGGTGGTCGCCAGTTACGGCGGGAAGGACTTCGCGCTGCGGAACGCGGCGGCCAAGTTGGAGGCGGCGCTGACGAAGGCCGGCGTGGCTCACGATGTGAAGGAGTACCCCACTGCCGGCCATACGTTCTTGAACGACGAACTGGCTGGACCGAAGGTGCTGCGCCCCCTGGCGAAGGTCACGGGGATGGTGCCCGACCCGGAAGCCGCCGCCGACGCGTGGAAGAGGATCGACGGTTTCTTCGGGGAGCACCTGGGTTGATCAGTGGATGTACTGGCGGGCGCTCGAGGTGGTGTGCCGGTAGTCGAGTCCGCATGCCCGGATGACCTGCCCGAGACTGAGGTAGCCCTCGACGCTCGTGGCCTTCGCGAATTTGCCGTCGGCCCGCACCGTGACCGTGACGCTGGACGCGACCGAATCGACCCGCGCGAGCTCGTACTCGTCGACCCCGTCGGCGGCCTGAGCCACGGAGGTGACTGCGCCCTGGGCGTACGCGATCTCGATCAGGTCCTCGATCATGTGCAGGCTCCTCGCCTCGAAGTAACGAACTGAGGTTAGCCTTAGCTACTCGGCTTCTGTCAAGTCCCTCGATGCGGAATACCGTCCTCGACCGTGGTCCGCGGGCGGTCCCGGCGTAACGTGACCCACGCTTTCGGACGGTGACAGCAAGGACTGAGAAGGGTTGCAGGTGTTCCATGGCTGACCGCACTTCCTCGACGGGCTCGATCGGATCGGAACCGGGTGATGGCTCAGGGACGGGACCGGCCGGCGAGCCGCATCTCTCCAGGCAGCTCGCCAACCGGCACATCCAGCTGATCGCGATCGGCGGAGCAATCGGCACGGGCCTGTTCATGGGGTCCGGGAAGACGATCTCGCTGGCCGGACCGTCGGTGATCTTCGTCTACATGATCATCGGTTTCATGCTGTTCTTCGTGATGCGGGCGATGGGTGAGCTGCTGCTCTCCAACCTGCATTACAAGTCTTTCTCCGACTTCACCGCCGACCTCCTCGGCCCCTGGGCCGGGTTCTTCACGGGGTGGACGTACTGGTTCTGCTGGATCGTCACCGGCATCGCGGACATCGTCGCGATCTCCGGTTACGTGCAGTACTGGTGGCCCGACCTCCAGCTGTGGATCCCGGCACTGATCGCCATCGCGGCGCTGCTGCTGCTGAACCTGCCGACCGTGCGGGCGTTCGGTGAGACCGAGTTCTGGTTCGCGCTGATCAAGATCATCGCCATCGTCAGCCTCATCGTCGTCGGGCTCGTGATGGTGTTCACGCACTTCACGTCGCCCAACGGGTCCGAGGCCGGCTTCGACAACCTGTGGAACGACGGCGGCATGTTCCCGACCGGGGCGATGGGCTTCGTGGCCGGATTCCAGATCGCGGTCTTCGCGTTCGTCGGTATCGAGCTCGTCGGCACCACGGCGGCCGAGGCGAAGGACCCGGAGAAGAACCTGCCGAAGGCCATCAACTCGATTCCGATCCGCATCCTGCTGTTCTACGTGGTCTCGCTGATCGTGATCATCTCGGTCACACCGTGGCGTGAGGTCGTGCCCGGCGAGAGCCCGTTCACGGCGATGTTCACCCTCGCCGGTCTGGGGATCGCCGCCGGGGTCGTCCAGTTCGTGGTGCTGACGTCCGCGGCGTCCTCGGCGAACTCGGGCATCTATTCGACGTCCCGGATGGTCTACGGCCTCGCGCAGGAGGGGGACGCGCCGGCCCGGCTCGGCCGGCTCTCCTCCCGCAAGGTCCCGGCCAATGCGCTGATGTTCTCGTGCGCCTTCCTGCTGTCGGCGATCGCGCTGCTGTTCTCCGGCGACTCCGTCATCGAGGCGTTCACGACTGTGACGACAATCTCATCGGTGCTGTTCATGTTCGTGTGGACGATGATCCTGGCCAGCTACATCGTGTACCGGAAGCGTCGCCCCGAACTGCACGAGGCGTCGAAGTTCAAGATGCCCGGCGGTGTGGTGATGTGCTGGGTCGTCCTGGCGTTCTTCGTGTTTCTCATCTGGGCGTTGACCCAGGAGTCGGACACCCTCGAGGCTCTCCTCGTCACCCCGGTATGGTTCGTCGTGCTCGGGATCGCGTGGGCGGTGATCCGCCGGCGTGCCCCGCACCGCGCTCGCTACGCCGCATTCAAGGCCGAGCTCGAGGAGCGCCGAACATAAACGTTCGGTAACGGTGGCGCGGACCTATATCGTTTTGTTACATTCGTCGCCAGACAGAGGAGCCCACCCCGGATGGGGAGAGCTGCAATCCGACGACTGACGAGGTATTTACTGTGGGTTCCCACCACCGGGCGAACGGGTCTTCCATTCGCTTCGAGATCGATCCGGACGCGGCGCGCGGACGCCATCGCAACCAGCAGACCGGAGCGGGTGTGGGCATCAAGGCCGCGACTGTTGCGGCCGCCACCGGAGCGATCGTGGTCGGTGCAGCCCAGCTGGGCGCCGGAAACGCAGCTGCCGCCCCCGTCGACTCCCACGAGGCGAGCGGCGCGCAGACCCTGCCGGGCCTGCCGTTCGAGATCCCGGCCGGTGTCCTCCCCGCCGGCTTCGAACTGCCCGCAGACCTCGGTGCCGCCGCCCAGAACCTCGGCGGCCCGGACCTCGGCGCTCAGGCGCAGCAGTGGCTGTCCAACGTCAACCCGGTCAAGCCGCACGCGGTCCAGCCGGTGTCGGGCAAGCTGACCTCCAACTTCGGTTCCCGCTGGGGAGCGCACCACGGCGGCATCGACATCGCGGCGCCCATCGGCACCTCGGTGCTCGCGGCGGCCGACGGCCAGGTCATCGACGCCGGCGCGGCGTCCGGTTTCGGACTGTGGGTGCGTCTGCTGCACGACGACGGCACCGTCACCGTCTACGGACACGTCAACGACTACACCGTGAGCGTGGGACAGCGCGTCACCGCCGGGCAGGAAATCGCCCACGTCGGTAACCGCGGCCAGTCCACCGGACCGCACCTGCACTTCGAGGTACACGACGCGAACGGAAACAAGATCGATCCGGGGCGCTGGCTGCAGGATCGCGGCGTGTCCGTCACCTGGGGCGACGCAGGCGCCAACGCCTAAGGTCCTATTCCGGCTCGAGGTCGTCGTCGTTGCGGAACACGAGTGGTCCGCTGTCGAGGGCGATCGCCCAGCGTCGTGAGACGGCCCAGTCGCGGCCGTACGAATCGTTGCTGATGTCCTGGACGCCGGCGAAATCGTCGACGATGACGCCGGCCTCCAGGGGCCACTTCTTCTCGGCCAGTTCGTGATCGGCCGAATGCCGCGTTTTCACGCGCGTGCCCACGGAGAACTCTGGCTTCTTCTTGGAGTCGGTATCAGGCGTCATCTCAAGTCCTTCCGCTCACCAGCGTCTGGTTCGAGGTTAGCCCGCCATCCCGCATTCGCGCGGGATGAACGGATATGCTCCCCCGTGAGCGCAGTTCGACGCGCAGTTGGGGAGTGGTATGGGTCGCGAAGTGACGTCTCGGACATTCACCCGAGCAGACCGGCGCCTGTTCCGGCAGAAGGTGCTCATGTGCGTCGACGCGCTCGAGCGGATGCTGCGGGAGGGAGCGTTCGTCGACGACGTCGACCCGCCGAGGCCCATGCTGGGCATGGAGATCGAGTTCAATCTCGTCCACGCCGACATGACGCCTGCGATGTCCAACCTCGCCGTCCTCGAGTCGATCGACGACGACGCCGTGTTCCAGACCGAACTCGGTCAGTTCAACGTCGAGATGAACGTCCGGCCGGGGCCCCTGATCGGTGAGGGGACGTTCGAGCTCGAACGCACTCTGCGGGCGTCGCTGCACGTTGCCGACGCGCGGATCCACGGGCACGACGCCCAGCTGGTGATGGTGGGCATGCTGCCGACGCTGCAGCTCGAGCACCTCGGCCGGGAGTGGATCACCGCGAATCCCCGCTACGAGCAGCTCAACGATCAGATCTTCGCCGCGCGCGGGGAGGACATCGAACTCGACCTCGAGGGTGTGCCGCTCGAGGGACGGATCGCCGAACAGCTGAAGGTGGACGCCAATTCGGTGCTCCCGGAAGCCGCGTGCACGTCGCTACAGCTGCACCTGCGCGTCGCGCCGGACGAATTCGCCGCACACTGGAACGCCGCGCAGTGCCTGGCCGGTGCCCAGGTGGCCCTCGCCGCGAATGCGCCGTTCATGGCAGGCAAGGCGCTGTGGCACGAATCCCGTATCCCGATCTTCGAGCAGGCCACCGACACGCGTCCGCTGGAACTGAAGAACCAGGGTGTGCGGCCCCGCGTGTGGTTCGGGGAGCGATGGATCACATCGGTCTTCGACCTGTTCGAGGAGAACTCCCGATACTTCCCGGCGCTGCTGCCGGAGGTCTCCGACGTCGACCCGGCGGCCGAACTCGACGCGGGCCGGGTGCCGGATCTGAGCGAACTGCAGATGCACAACGGCACCATCTACCGGTGGAACCGCCCGGTGTACGACAGCGACGACGGCAAGCCGCACCTGCGGATCGAGAACCGGGTGCTGCCCGCGGGCCCGACCGTTCTCGACACGATGGCGAATGCCGCGTTCTACTACGGCGCGCTGCGCGGGCTCGTCGAATCGGATCGGCCCGTCTGGTCGCAAATGTCGTTCAACGCGGCCGAGGAGAACCTGCATGCCGGCGCGAAGTACGGCATGGACGCCGAATTGTACTGGCCTGGTGTCGGGTTCGCGGGCGCCGACGAGCTCGTCCTGCGGCGGCTGCTGCCGATCGCGGACGAGGGGCTCGCCGCGTTCGGGCTGTCCGCCAAGGCCCGCGACCGCTACCTCAGCGTCATCGAGGGCCGGTGCCTCACCCGGCAGACGGGGGCATCGTGGCAGCGTGCGCAGGTGGTCCGGCACGAGAACGCCGGTCTGAGCCGGCCGGAAGCCCTGGCCGCCATGCTGCGTCAGTACGTGGAGAACATGCGTGAGGGCAGCCCCGTCCACACCTGGCCGGTGTGAACGGCGCCGCCGTGGCTCTCACACGGTGGCCGACCAGCTGTCGGGGCCGAACACCTCGTAGTGGATGTTCTCGGCGGGCACGTCCTTCGCGAGGAGCGCCTCCCGCATTCCGAGCATGAACGGCAACGGACCGCACAGGTAGGCGCGAGTGCCGGGCGCGATCGTGACCTCACCGAGGTCGGCCCGTCCCTCCCGCAGGCTGCCCTCGGGCCGGCGGGCGCCCAGGTCTTCGTACCAGCGGTGCATCACCGCGAACGGCAGGCGTTCGACCAGTTCGGTCAGCTCGGCGCGGTGCGCGTGACTGCTGGCGGACCGGTCGGCGTGGAGTACCGAGATCGGTCGGCTGTCCTCGGTGTCGGCGAGGTGGCTGAGCATCCCGATCATCGGCGTGCACCCGATGCCCGCGGACACGAGCAGCAGCGGCGCGTCGTCGTCCTGCAGGACGAGATCGCCGAACGGCGTCGACACCGCGAGGACGTCGTCTTCGAAGACGTTCTGGTACAGGAAGTTCGACACCTCGCCCGCTCGTTTCACCGAGACCCTCCAGTCGCCGCGCGACGGGGCCGACGACAGGCTGTACTGGCGGATCTGGCGCGCGCCGTCCGGCAGGTGAACCGCCACGGACAGGTACTGCCCCGGAGCGAACGATGGAAGCGGCGAGCCGTCGAGGGAAGTGAGCACGAACGAGACCGTGTCGGCGGACTCGTGGCGGCGCTCGCGGACCCGCACGTCCCGCCACACGTCGCCGCCCGCCACTCCCGCCGAGGCGTAGAGCCCGGCTTCCATTGCGATCAGGGTCTCCGCCATCAGCCAGTACACCTCGTCCCAGGCCGCAGCGACCTCGGGAGTGACGGCGTCGCCGAGGACCTCGACGATGGCCGCGAACAGGTGTGTGTGCACGATCGCGTACTGCGCGGGCTCGATCCCCAGTGAGGCGTGCTTGTTCGCGATCCTCGACAGGATGAGGTCGACGCGCGCCTGATCGGGCTCGAGTTGGAGTGCCGCGAACGCGGCGATGGCCCCGGCCAGCGCTTTCTGCTGTTCGCCCTGCTTCTGATTTCCGCGGTTGAACAGGTCTCGTTCGAGTTCGGGGTGCGCGTCGAACAGCTTGCGGTAGAACAGCGTCGTGATGTCCGAGATCGCGGCGCCGACTACGGGCAGGGTGGCGCGGATGACGTCCGTCGAGGTGTGCGAGAGCATGTCATTCTCCGATCGTTCGAGAAATCTGGGAAGTTGTGGGGGCGGTTACTCGGGGGAGGGCGAGCAGCACGGTTCCGGTGGGGGACCGGGTGAGGTCTTCGATCGTGAGGGCGTCCAGCGACTCGAAGAACGCGTTCTGCGCGCGTCGCAGCGCCGACCGCAGCAGGCACCCCGATCGCAGCGGGCACGGTTGGGCGCCGTCGCAGTCGACGACCTCCGAATCGCCTTCGAGTCGGCGAGCGAGCCAGCCGACGGAGGCGGTGCGCCCGAGTTCGGTGATGGCCAGACCGCCCGCACGTCCCCGGCGTGCGTCGACGATGCCGAGCTCGCCCAGCCGGGTAATCACTTTGGCGGCGTGGGCGTACGACACCGACAGTTCCTCGGCGATCGCCCGGCTCCCCGGTCGTTCGCCGTCCCCGGCGACGGCCAGTCGCATGACCACCCGCAGTCCGAGGTCGGTGAACTGTGTGAGTTGCATGACCTGAACGTACTTTAATTCTCATCCGAGATACCAAATTTGTGACCGACATCGCTCCGGCCGAAATATGATCGGAAGGTGCAGTGGCCCAGCATTATTCGACGTGGATATACGACTCCACCTTCTCATCCTCGCGGACGTCGGCCGCTGCGGCTACGGGCGGAGAGCCCGAATTGGTGGGGACTTAAGTCCCTCGTCGAAAGGCGAAGGGCGGCAGACGCGAAGCGGAGTCCGGGGATAGTGTGAAGCCATGAGCACTCGGGACCGCAACAGCGTCGTCGTCGGTGTCGACGGATCGGACACCTCGAAGTCCGCTGTTCGGGTGGCCGCCGAACTGGCCACCGAACGTGGACTGAACCTGAAGATCATCCACGCACTCGACTTCGCTCCGTACGGGTTCGGCGGTCCCTACATGGATTCGGGCGGCGTGTACGAGTGGGTCGAAGCGAGTGGCAAAGCGATTCTCGCCGAGGCGCAGGAGCAGGCGTTCGCGGTCAATCCCATCATCGACGTCCACACCGAACTGTCGATCGGCAGCAGTGCCCAGTGGCTCGTCGACCTGTCCGAGAACGCCCGGATCGTGGTGGTCGGCGCGTCCGGGTCCGGAGCGGCCGCCACCGCACTGCTCGGGAACACGGCGATCAACGTCACCAGCCACGCGCACTGCCCGGTCGTCGTGGTCCGCGGCGAGGCCCACGCCGGCGGGCCCGTCGTGGTCGGCGTCGACGGCAGTCCCACCAGTGAGCGGGCGATCTCGGTGGCCTTCCAGGAGGCGTCGATGCGGAACGCGCCGTTGGTGGCCGTCCACGTCTGGAGCGACCTCGGACCGAAAGCGTTCGAGGACCCGCGGGCCGCGGCCCTGGTGCCGCAGGGGCTCGAGGAGGACGAACACGCCGTCCTCGCCGAGAGCCTCGCCGGCTGGCAGGAGAAGTACCCCGACGTGCGGGTCACCCGGGAGGTCTACATCGACAATCCGCGGGCGCGATTGCTCGAGTGGTCGAAGAAGGCGCAACTGCTGGTGGTGGGCAGCCGGGGGCGCGGAGGTTTCAAGGGGATGCTGCTCGGATCGACCAGTAACAGCCTGGTCGGTGGTGCACATTGCCCGGTAGTCGTCGTGAGGCCTGCACGCCCCTGACGCCATTGCTCGCAGTAGTGTCTGGGTTGAAGCAGGAACAGGTTGCAGGAAACGCCAGGATTGGGGAACGACGTGCGCATAGGTATGGGCTTGAACTACAGCGGCGGTTTCGCCGAGACGGTCGAGGAGGTCGCCGACCTGGAGAAAGCCGGACTCGACATCGCATTCGTGCCCGAGGCCTACTCGTTCGACGCGGTGAGCCAGATCGGCTACCTCGCCGCCAAGACCACGACACTCGAACTCGCGTCCGGCATCTTCCAGATCTACACCCGCACGCCCAGCCTGACCGCCATGACGGCCGCCGGCCTCGACTTCGTGTCGAACGGACGCTTCGTGATGGGCCTCGGCGCCTCCGGCCCGCAGGTGATCGAGGGCTTTCACGGCGTCAAGTACGACGCCCCGCTCGGGCGCACCCGCGAGGTCGTCGAGATCTGCCGCAAGGTGTGGCGCCGCGAGAAGGTCGAGTTCCAGGGCAAGTACTACCAGATTCCGCTGCCCGCCGAGAAGGGCACCGGGCTGGGCAAGCCGCTGAAGATCATCAACCACCCTGTGCGTGATCGCATCCCGATCGTCATCGCCTCGCTCGGGCCGAAGAACGTGGAGTTGACCGCCGAGATCGCCGAAGGCTGGGAACCCATCTTCTACCACCCGGAGAAAGCGGCGAGCGTGTGGGGCGAGCCCCTGGCCAAGGGCAAGGCGAAGCGTGACCCGAGCCTCGGTGAGCTGCAGGTCTTCGCGTCGCCCGCCCTCGCCATCGGCGACGACGTCGAGCACATGCTCGACTGGGTCCGCCCCGGGCTCGCGCTGTACATCGGCGGCATGGGCGCGAAGGGCAAGAATTTCTACAACGACCTCGCGGTCCGGTACGGCTACGAGAAGGAAGCCGAGAACATCCAGGACCTCTACCTGTCGGGCAAGAAGGACGAGGCCGCCGCCGCGGTGCCGGACGATCTGGTGCGGGCCGTGTCGCTGATCGGTCCGGAGAGCTACGTCGCGGAGCGGGTGGCCGCATTCGCCGAGTCCGGGGTCACCACGCTCACCGTCACCCCGCTCGCCGCGGATCGTGCGGGACGTGTCGCGTTGGTCGAGAAGCTCCGCAAGATCTGCGGGTAGTTCCCGCAAACCCAGCAGTGCCCAGCCGGAAGAATCAGGAAAGGTGACCATGACCGGAATCAAACCGATCGTCGTGGGTGTGGACGGATCCGAGTCGGCCTCGGCCGCAGTGGCGTGGGCCGCTCGCGCCGCCGCCGCACTGTCGCTCCCGCTGCACATCGTGACAGTGGTGCACATTCCTGCCTTCTATTACACCGAGCCGTACCTGGCCGAGAGCTTCAAGGAAGAACTCGAGGACACGGCGAAGGCCCGGCTCGGCAGTGCGCGGGTGCACGCCAAGCAGACGGTGGACGAGCCGCTCGACATCACCACCGAACAGCACGAGGGCAAGGTGAGCCAGACACTCATCGAGCTCTCGGCGAACGCGCACATGGTGGTGCTCGGTTCGCGCGGGCACGGTGAGTTCACCGGTCTGCTGGTCGGTTCCACCACCTCCGCGGTCGCCGCGCACGGCCATTGCCCGCTGGTGGTCGTGCGGGGGCGGACCATGGACGGGCAGCCGCCCACCGAGGGGCCGATCGTGGTCGGCGTCGACGGTTCGGAAAGCAGCAAGGCGGCGCTGGAAGTGGCGTTCGAGCAGGCCGCCGCCCGCGGAGCGAGCCTGGTCGCGGTCAATGTGTGGAGCGATGTCAGCGTGCAGCCGTCGCTCGGCGCCAGCCCGGAGGACCCGCTGTGGAGCAGCATCCAAACGGGCGAAGAAGTGGTGCTGTCGGAGCGCCTCGCCGGATACCAGGAACGGTATCCCGACGTGACGGTCGAACGCGTCGTCGCGCGGGACCGTCCGGTGCGGGTGCTCAGCGAATTCGCCGAGAAGGCGCAGCTGATCGTCGTGGGCAGCCGCGGCCGGGGTGGCTTCAAGGGAATGCTGCTGGGCTCCACCAGCAACGCGTTGCTCCACACCGCGGACTGCCCGGTGATGATCGTCAGGCCGGAAAGCTAGCACCCCCGATCACGACGATGGTGCGGTAGCCTTCGCTCGACTTCGCAGAGGAGGCTCGAGTGAAGGCAACCCTCATACTCCGGGGACTGGTCGCCGGCGCAGTGGTTTTCGGCGCGGTGGCCTCGGTCCAGCCGGCTGCGGTGAGTGCCGACACCGGAACGCTCCTGCGCCTGCCTGCGGACGGGGCGGCCGTCGGCGTCGGCACCCTGGAACTGGTGGATCACGATCGCGACGATCCGTGGACGCCGGGCCGTGCGCGATCCATCCCGGTGACGGTGACCTACCCCGCCGGATTCGCCGCGGGCGGAACGCGCTCGCTTCCCGTCGTCCTCTTCTCGCCGGGCTTCTACGTGCCGCGGACGCTGTACACGCTCGCCGCCGAGGATCTCGCCGGCCGCGGCTACGTCGTGATCGGCATGGACCACACAGGTGAGGCCCTCGCGACGGTGTTTCCGGACGGCCGTGTCGTCCCGTCACAGATCACCGACCCGTACTCCGCCGACACCCAGAAGAAGGCGCTCGACACCCGGGTAGCGGACGCGAGTTTCGTCGTCGACATCGTTGAATCCCTCTCCCGCGGTGACGACCCCGACGGGATCGGCCCGCTGCTGCCGGACGGGCTCCCCGAGGCCGTCGATCCCGACCGGATCGGGATGTTCGGTCATTCGATCGGCGGAGCCACCACCACGCAGGTCCTCCTCGACGACCCACGCGTGGACGCCGGCGTCAATCTCGACGGAGCGCTCCTGTATGCGAACACGGCGAGCCCGATCGTCTCCGAGGATCCCGGCACCCCACTGCTCAGCGTGCTCAACTCGCGTCACGCCGAGAGCCCCGAAGGCCGGGACAGGTTCTGGGGGCAGTATTTCGCGACCCCCCGGTCCTGGAGCAAGGTCTACGCACTCCGGGACACCGGGCACTTCAGCTTCACCGACGCCGAGCACTACGTCCCGCAGGCGATCCCCGATCCCCCCGGAATGGATGTGCCCGCCGGCTTCAGCCTCGGCACGGCTCCCCGCCAGGAGGTGGTCGACACGACGAACGACCTCGTGGCGGGGATGTTCGACCGCTTCCTGAAGGGGGCGCCGGCACCCGAACTCGACGACGCCGCGTCGAGATACCCGCTGGTCTTCGAGGTCCGTTAGCGGGCCGCGACGCGTTCGCCGCGGCGGGCTTCGCGGGCGAGCGCGCGATCCCGCGACTCCTCGAACCGGGCGGCCTTGGCTTCCAGGCTCTGCAGGAACACAGCCAATTCCTCGCGGCAGCGTTCACCTTCCGGTCCGAAATCGTTACGCTCGAACATGTTCCACTTCCGGAGCACGGGCAGGACGACGTCGTCGAGGTGCTGGCGCAGGTCGTAGATGCCGCCCTTCGCGATCAGGACCGCGTTGCGGCGGAAGTTGTGCATGCCCGCGCCGGGCATCTGGAAGTTGGTCACCACCTTGTGGATCGCGGCAATCGCCTGATCGGGTGCGACGTCCAGGGCGGCACCGACGATGTTGCGGTAGAACATCATGTGCAGGTTCTCGTCGGCCGCCACCCGGGCGAGCATCCGGTCCGCGATGGGATCACCGCACGCCTTACCCGTGTTCCGGTGCGACACCCGGGTGGCCAGTTCCTGGAACGTCACGTACGACACCGAATCCAGCATGGACCCGCCGCCGGGATCGAAGCCCTGTGTCATGTGGTCCATCCGAGCCTGCTCGAGCGCCACCGGGTCGACCCCTCGCGTCACGACCAGATAGTCCCGCATCACGATGGAGTGCTTGTTCTCCTCTGCGGTCCACCGGCCCACCCACGTGCCCCAGGCGCCGTCGAGTGAGAAGTGCTGGGCGATCTCGCGGTGGTAGGACGGCAGGTTGTCCTCGGTCAGCAGATTGGTGATCATCGCCGCCCGCGCGGTGTCGCTGAGCTGGGACTGCTCCGGATCCCAGTCCTCGCCACCCAGCGCCGCGAAGTTGCGGCCGTCGTCCCACGGAACGTAGTCGTGGGGATGCCAGTCCTTGGCCATGGCGAGGTGGCGGTTGACGTTGTCTTCAGCGATGTCCTCGAGTTCGTGCAGCAGTTCGCGGTCCGTGAGTACGCGGCTCACAAGGGCACTCCGTTTCTGTTCTGTCAGTATCCGATTCGTAGGATCAGCTGTGGATGGCCCGGCACGTCGAGTCGATGTGCGAGGCGACGCGCCGAATCGTCGACGCGCAGCGGGTGGGAGAGGATGGAGGCGCCCAGCCGGGCGTCGACGGCGGTGAGCCACGCTCGTTCGACCGCGATTCCGGTGCGGACCAGGTCGATCGACTCCTGCGTGTCCGAGACGAACACGAGGACGGTCTCGCTCTCGATCGCCGCGGCGAGTCGTGCCGAATCGGGGACGCCGCGGGTGACGACGGTGCGGATCGTGTCGACCGACTCGTGACCGCCCTGCGGCAACCAGTGCGACGTCCACGGGAAGAGGTCGCGCTGGTGACCGGGATCCTGCCGAACCCGGTCGGCGGAATAGAGAAGCACGTCGGCGAGCGCGGGTGCCTCGTCCGCGGCGAGCAGCCGAGCGCGGACGCCCTCCGTCTCCGCCGCGGAGACGATGTCGGCAATGGTTGCCGCGGGAACCGGTATGTCGGCGAATGCTTCTCGATGACTCCGGCGACGAGCCATGGCGGAGAACAGCCTCAGTTCGGTGCTCGACGGGGAAGCCGTGCCCACGGCCCGAACGGACGCGACGAGGTCGGGCCTGCGCGGATCGGGCAGCAGGTCGGTCTCGATCTTCCTGCCGAGCGCCCGCAACGCGAGCTCCACGTTCGCGACGCCCGCGCCGCACGAGATCACGCGGTCGGCGCGCGGCGTGTCCGTGAAACCGCGACGCTCGCTGACCTCCGCGCGGCTCCCGTCGAGCCGGAGATCCCACGGCTGGGTGTCGTGGACCGACGGGGCCGAGACGATGGCGCGGGAGACCACCTCGATGTCACTGAGCGACCAGCTGTTCATCGCGACCTCCACTTGTGGTGTCCGGGTGTTCCCCCGCAACCTCAGCCTTCCGCGCACCGCGGCGCCTGCGCTTGGGCCGAAGGTCCCGAATGCATGAGGGAGAGGTCCCGGAAGGGTGGGCACCGGTCACCGGCGCGGTACGGTTCGAGGAGAAGACGGTGGAGGTGCAGACATGACCACGCGGGTGTTCCTGGTCGACGACCACGAGATCGTGCGACGAGGCCTGGTCGATCTACTCGGCAGCGTGCCCGACCTCGAGGTGGTCGGGGAGGCCGCGTCCGTCGGCGAGGCGATGGCACGGATCCCGGGCAGCGGCGCCGACGTCGCCGTGCTCGACGTCCGGTTGCCCGATGGCAACGGCGTCGAACTGTGCCGGGACCTCCGCGCGGCCCTGCCCGAACTGCGGTGCCTGATGCTCACGTCCTACTCCGACGACGAGGCGCTGTTCGACGCCATCATGGCCGGAGCGTCCGGATTCGTCCTCAAACAGATCCTCGGCACCGACCTGGTCGCGGCCGTGCGGACAGTGGGGGCGGGCGGTTCGCTGCTCGACAGCAGGGCGACGTCGGCGCTGATGAACCGGATCAGGTCCGCGCGCCGGGAAGACCCGCTGGCGGAACTGTCCGAGCAGGAACGCGCCGTGTTCGAGTTGATCGGCGAGGGGCTCACCAACCGGGAGATCGCCGAGCGGCTCTTCCTCGCCGAGAAGACGATCAAGAACTATGTGTCGCGGCTGTTGTCCAAACTCGGGATGCAACGACGCACGCAGGCGGCCGTGCTGGCCACCGAACTACGCAACCAGCGCTGAATTCTTCATCACGTCAACGGAACACGCCAGGTGACGACGGTTCCGCCGCCCTCGGCGTCGACGGTGCAGACGCCGCCGCAGTGCTCGGCGCGGCGATCGAGGTTGTCCAGTCCGCTGCGCCGGGCGCCATCGGCGATCCCGATGCCGTCGTCCGCGACCGTGACGGTGAGGTCGTCCCCGGCGGCCACCGAGATGTCGATGGTGGTGGCCCGCGCGTGCCGCAGCGCATTGCTCAGCGCTTCCCGCAGCACCGCCTCCGCGTGCTGGTGGATGCGGCTGGGCACGAGAGTGTCGATGGCGCCGGAGAACTGGACGTTCGGCGCGATCGGCGATTGGGAGGTGAGGTCGCCGATCACGTCGAGGAGGCGACGGCGCAGACTTGTCGCGGACGCGATGCCGGTGGCCTGCAGATCGAAGATCGTGGTGCGGATCTCGCGCACGGTGCGATCGAGTTGCTCGACCGCGGTGGCCACGATGGAGCGTACGCCGTCCGGGACGTCCCCGACCGCGTGCGTGCTCTGCAGACTCATGCCGGTGGCGAACAGTCGCTGAATGACGTTGTCGTGCAGGTCACGCGCGATCCGGTCTCGGTCGGCGAGCACCGACAGCAGGCGTTGCTTGCTCTGCTGATCGGAGAATTCCACCGCGACGGCAGCCAGGTCGGCCACCGATTCGAGCCGGGCGACCTCGTCCGGATCCCACGCAGTGTTGCCGCGCGCCGTGACCACCAGGACCCCGCCGACGCCCGACGCCGTCGACAACGGCAGCACCGCGGCCCGGCCCGCCTCGGCGGAGAACGGTGCGAGACCGTCGAGCCCCGTCAGCAGTGCGGGAGTGCGGGAGCGCAGCACTTCGGCGAGCGGCTCGGCCTGGGTGGCGGTGCGGAAGCTGTTGCGCAGCGGCCGCACCGTGCTGTCCGCCCCGACCACCGCGCCCTCGCCGAGCGTCACGACGATGAAGACCTCGTCGCCGCTGGACAGTTCGCGTACCTCGGCGGCAAGTGTGTGGAGCGTTTCGTCGAGTGATCCGCCGACCATCAGCCGGGACGTGATCGCCGCGACGGCCGTCAACCACCGCTCCCGCGTCCGCGATTCCTCGAACAGACGCGAATTCTCCACCGCCACGCCTGCCGAGGTCGCGAGCGCACGCAGGATCACCTCGTCCTCGTCGGTGAACTCGGGTCCGCTGAGTTTCTCGGTGAGGTAGATGCTTCCGAAAACCTTGCCCCGCATCATGATCGGCATGCCCAGAAAGCTCTTCATCGGTGGATGATTGGGCGGGAAGCCGATCGACCCCGGGTGATCGGCCAGGTTGGCGAGGCGCACCGGGCGAGGGTCGTGGATCAGCAGTCCCAGCAGACCGAGGCCTTCGGGCAAATGGCCCATGTGCGCACGCTCTTCCGGCGTGATGCCCTCGTAGACGAACTCCGACAGGCCCCCGTCGGGGGCGTGGACACCGAGGGCGCCGTACCGGGCGTCGAGCAGGGACGTGGCCGAAGCGACGATGCGCTGCAGGGTGGAATCCAGCTCGAGTCCCGACCCGACCACGAGGACCGCCTCGAACAGGCGCTGCAGACTTCGGCGGGTGGGGACCACGTCGGCGAGCCCCTCCCGAAACTCACTGATCCTCGCCTCGTGCCCACCGTCCGGTCCCATGTCTGCAGCATAGGTCCGGGAGGGGAGTAACGCCGCGAACCGCGGCGTCGATAAGGGCTCGAGTGTTTACTCATTCGAACTAATGCTTACCCATTGACGTGACGAGGGAGAAGAAGAATGAATCGACGGCACTTCGGACGACGGGTCGCGGCAGGTCTGACCGCTGCAGTAGCAGCGACGATGATGTTCACCGGCGTCGTGTCGGCGCAGCCCGCAGATTCCGCTCCCGTCGTCGACCCGGCCACCGCGATCGCGAAGCTGCGCACCGTCGCCGCCGGTAATCCCGAGGCCGAGGCCGCCATCGAGCGACTCGCCGCGTCGCCGACCGACACCGCGGCAACGAACATCGCCCTCCCGGGCCAGATCTTCCAGATCCCCGCGTACTCCGACACCGGGCAGGGCGGTCCGGTCCTCGGACAGCTGTACGGAGCGGGCGTGGCGACCAACATGAGCAACCAGTTCCGCTTCGGATTCTTCGGCGGACCGGGCGTCATCGCGAACGACCAGACCGGCGCCGAACTCGACGTCGTCTACTACAGCTTTGCCACCGGTGCCAGCGGCATCGCGAAGCTGGACCAGAACAACGTCGCGGTTCCGACGGTCGTCTCCACGCCGCCGGTCGCCGGGCTGGACAGCGGCCTGGTCGTGGCGGCCGTGTACGGCTCGCTGAACCACCAGGTGGGACCGAACGTCGTCAGGAGCACGATCTGGTGGCCCACGCTGGGCACCGTGCTCGCCTGACCGTTCGACAACTCAGGTGGCAGGTTCGGCTCGCGGCCGGGCCTGCCACCACTCTCTCCAGCGCTCTTCGAGTTCGGCCCACTCCTCGTCGTCCAGGTCGTAGGCCGCCAGCAGGATCTGCGCACCGCCGTCGGGGCGTGCCGCGTTGACGGGTTGCTCGCCGAACTGCAACAGTCCCGGGCCGAGGTCGTCGACACTCACCGCGGTCTGGTGTTCGCCCACGAAACACACCACCCCGTGCAGCAGATCGCCCGTCTCGGCGACCACGGTGAAATGATCGCCGACCGTCATGTCCTCGAGCTTGTCGAGGCCGAGCAGGTGCCGCGCCGAATCGCCGTCCGCGACCGGGCCTTCGAGGAACAGCGTGCGACGCTCGTCGAGCCCGTGCCGCTCGATGCCGAATTTGAGGAACTGCAGGAACGTGGTCCAGCCCTCGGTGACGTCGTCGTACCAGTCGTCCGCGGCGGGGTCGCCGCTGCGGGGCGGGCGGGTGATCCGCACCAGCGTGGTGCCCTCGTGCTCGTGGAGACTGAACTTGTCGGCACCGTTCAGGGCGAGGGTGAAGGCGGCGGCATCCTCGGTCACGTCGTCGAAGTAGATTTCCCTGATCTCGTCGGCCAGGCCGGCGTAGTCCCAGCCGTGCCAGCGCCGGATCAACTCCGGGTCGCGCAGGGCCGGCCACACCACCGAGGGCGTCGCGGCGACGGACACCTCGATCACGGGCTGGGATTCGGTCATGCGTTCTCCTGCGTCTCCACTGCTGTGCGTGCCGGTACCGACGATACCGGCGAGCGGTGGTGGCTCGCGGCGTCCGCGAACCGACCGTCACATGGCGACGGTGAGCAGGAACGCGACGTCCTCGATCGCCTCGACGCTGTGCCGATCGGTCGGAAGGACCAGCAGATCGCCGGTGGAACCCTTCCACGAGTCCTCGCCGGACACGAGGTTCAGTTTGCCGCTGAGAATGAACAGGGTGGCCTCGCCCGGGCTCTCGTGCTCGGCCATCTTCTGACCCGCGGCCAAGGCGATGACGGTCTGTCGGAGGCTGCGCCGATGCCCGCCGTACACGGTCTGCGAACTGCGGCCGCTGGACGTCCCGCCTGCCAACTTCAGTTGCTGACGGGCAAGGGCGGTCAGTGACTTCTTGTCCATGAGGTGAGTATGAACCACTGCGCGCACCGTCACCCGTCGAATGGGGTAACGGTGCGGCGGCAAAGGGGGTGCCGGTCAGCGCCGGGTGAGGGCCCAGCCCTGGGCCGCGGCGAACGCGCCGACCACCACGGCCTGCCGCAGCACCCCAGACGACGTTCGCGAGGACGACGGCGTCCACCGCGGCCGGCGTGGGACGGTCCGGCACGCTCACCGCCCACACCCCGGGTGTGAAGACGAGCAGGAAGCCGGCTGTCGGGCCGAGGACGTCGTCGAGCACGGTGGCGGCGGCGAGATAGGCGACGCCGTTGGCACCGAAGCCGAATGCCCTCGATTACCTCGCAGGTAATGCCCGTGTGTAGGTGATCCACCGATACCGGGTGCCGTTCTTCGCCGACGTGAGCCACTCACCGGTGTCCTGCGCGTGCCAGGAGTCGTCGATCGGGGGTGCCCAGGCGTCGCCGTCGATGGTGACGTCGATCTCGGAGACCAGCAGTTGCGTGGCGAACGGCATTGCTGCCGTGTAGATCTGCGCGCCGCCGATGACGCAGACGTCCTCGTCGGTGAGCGCGAGCGCGGAGTCGAGCCCGTCCGCGGACTCGGCACCCTCCGCAGTCCAGTCGGGCTGACGGCTGATCACGATGTTGCGCCGCCCGGGCAGGGGCCGGAACCTCGGGGGCAGCGAGTCCCACGTCCTGCGGCCCATGATCACCGGGCGGCCCTGCGTCACCTTCTTGAAATACGCCATGTCCTCGGGGACGTGCCACGGGATCGTGTTGTCGAGGCCGATGACGCCGCCGGCGCCCTGGGCCCAGACCAGCTTGACCTGCCGCGCCGCCACTAGACGGCCACCGGCGCCTTGATGGCGGGGTGGTGCCGGTAGTCGACGATCTCCACGTCCTCGAAGGTGTAGTCGAAGATCGAATCCCGCTTGTTCAGTTTCAGCGTGGGATACGGCAACGGCTCCCGGCTCAACTGCTCGGTGACCTGGTCGACGTGATTGTCGTAGATGTGGCAGTCGCCGCCCGTCCAGATGAAGTCGCCCGGTTCGAGCCCGGCCTGCTGCGCCACCATGTGGGTGAGGAGCGCGTAGCTCGCGATGTTGAACGGCACGCCCAGGAACAGGTCGGCGCTGCGCTGGTACAGCTGGCACGACAGCTTGCCGTCCGCGACGTAGAACTGGAAGAACGCGTGGCACGGTGCCAGCGCCATCTGCGGGATGTCGCCGACGTTCCACGCCGACACGATGATGCGACGCGAGTCCGGGTTCGACTTCAGCGTCTCGATGGTCTGGGTGATCTGGTCGATGTGCTCGCCCGACGGGGTCGGCCAGCTGCGCCACTGCACGCCGTACACCGGGCCCAGTTCACCGTCCGCGTCCGCCCACTCGTCCCAGATCGTGACGCCGTTGTCCTGGAGCCACTTCACGTTGGAATCGCCGCGCAGGAACCACAACAGTTCGTAGACGATCGACTTGAGGTGCACCTTCTTCGTGGTGATCAGCGGAAACCCGTCCGCGAGGTTCCAGCGCATCTGATGACCGAAGACGCTCTTCGTGCCGGTCCCGGTGCGGTCTGCCTTCGGGGTACCCGTGTCCATGACGAGTCGGAGCAGGTCTTCGTACGGGGTCGGCACAGTCACGGCGTCCAGTTTAGGCGGCCCCGCCGCCCGTGAGTGGTTTGCGGGTCCCTGGACTCCTCGCGCACTCACGGGCGATAGCCTGCGCCCATGCGTGAACTCTTCGTGATCGGCATCGGCGCCGGCGACCCCGACCAGGTGACGGTCCAGGCGATCAAGGCGATGAACAAGGCCGATGTGTTCTTCGTCATCGGCAAGGGCGACGAGAAGCAGGACCTCGTCGATCTCCGCACCACCATCCTCGAGGAGCACGTCACCGGCCCGTACCGCGTCGTGGACATCGTCGATCCGCCCCGCGACCGCACGCCGTCCGACTACGAGGGCGTGGTCGACGACTGGCACGAGCGCCGGGCGGCACTGTTCGAGGCCGAGTTCGCGTCCGAGCCGGGGGTCGGGGCGATCCTCGTGTGGGGTGACCCGTCTCTCTACGACAGCACGCTGCGGATCGTCGAGCGGGTGCTCGCCCGCGGCAACGTGTCGTTCGACTACTCGGTGATCCCGGGCGTCACCAGCGTGCAGTCGCTGGCCGCGCAGCACCGGATCGTGCTCAACCGGATCGGCGAACCCGTGCACATCACGACCGGAAGGCGACTGGCCGAGGGGCTGCCCGACGGTGTCGACAACGCGGTGGTCATGCTCGACGCCCGCTGCACGTTCACCCAGGTCCGCGGCGACGACGTCCAGATCTGGTGGGGTGCCTACCTCGGCACACCCGACGAGGTGCTGATCTCCGGTCGCCTGCGCGACGTCGAGGACGAGATCCAGCGGGTGCGCGCCGAATTGCGCGAACGCAAGGGCTGGATCATGGACACCTATCTCCTCCGCAGGTGAGTGAGAAAGCGCGGAGGAGCACACTTCGGCGCTCACCTACCGTTAGCCTGGGACCATGCCCGAGCTGCCCGAGGTGGAGGCGTTAGCCGAGTTCCTGCGTGAACACGCCGTGGGAGCGGTCGTCGGCCGAGTGGACGTGGCGGCCCTGAGCGTGCTGAAGACGTTCGACCCCCCGATCACCGACCTGCAGGGCCGCGACGTGACGGGCGCGGCCCGGTTCGGCAAGCACCTCGCACTCGACTGCTCCGGGTTGTGGCTCGTCACCCACCTCTCGCGTGGGGGCTGGTTGCGCTGGACGGACAACCCGTCGGCGGCGCCGCCGAAACCGGGGAAGGGCCCGCTGGCGCTGCGGGTGCACTTCTTCACCCCGGAGGGCGCGACGCCGGCGTTCGACCTGACCGAGGCGGGCACCAAGAAGCGGCTCGCGGTGTGGGTGGTGCACGACCCTCAGGAGGTGGAGGGGATTGCCCGGCTCGGACCCGACGCTCTCGCCGTCACCGAACCAGAGTTCGCGGCGCTGCTGTCCACCACGTCGGCGCGGATCAAGAATGCGCTCGTCGACCAGTCGCTGCTCGCCGGGGTCGGCAACGCGTACTCCGACGAAATCCTGCACACCGCAAAGATTTCCCCGTTCGCCACGTCGCGCACCCTGCCGGAGGACCAGGTGCACGTGCTGTATGACGCGATGCGGTCGGTGCTCAGCGACGCCGTCCAGAGGTCGCTCGGTCAGGACGCGGCGCGGCTGAAGGGGGAGAAGCGATCCGGGATGCGGGTGCACGCCCGGACCGGCCTCCCGTGTCCCGTCTGCGGCGACACCGTCCGGGAAGTGTCGTTCGCGGAGAAGTCTTTTCAGTACTGCGCGACGTGTCAGACCGGAGGCAAGGTGCTCGCCGACCGCCGGATGTCGCGGCTGCTGAAGTAGGCGTCGGCGCGAAACCGTGCCCGCATATAGTTGTGACCATGCGTGAACAGGCACCCGTACGGTTCGGTACACCTCTGACGGCAGGCGCAACGCGCGTGATGCTGCTCGGGTCGGGTGAGCTGGGCAAGGAAGTGATCATCGCCCTGCAGCGGCTGGGGGTCGAGGTGGTCGCCGTCGACCGCTACGACAACGCGCCGGGCCACCAGGTGGCGCACCGCGCGCACACGATCGACATGAGCGACCCGGAGGCGCTGTTGCGTCTCGTCGAGCAGGAACGACCCCACTTCGTGGTCCCCGAGATCGAGGCGATCGCCACGGACGCGCTGGCCACAGTCGAGGAGCGCGGCACCGCGGTGGTCATCCCCACCGCACGGGCGACGCAGCTGACCATGAACCGCGAGGGGATCCGGCGCCTCGCGGCGGAGGAGTTGGGGCTGCCGACGTCGCCCTACGAGTTCGCCGAATCGCTCGAGGAGGTCCGGGCGGCCACCGAACGCATCGGCTTTCCGTGCGTGATCAAGCCGGTGATGTCGTCGTCCGGCAAGGGGCAGTCCACGGTGCGCGACGCCGACGACGTCGAGACGGCCTGGGAGTACGCGCTCGCGGGCGGCCGCATCAATCACGGCCGCGTCATCGTGGAAGGGTTCGTCGACTTCGACTACGAGATCACCCAGCTCACCGTCCGGGCGATCGGTGCCGACGGCGAGGTGGGAACCTTCTTCTGTGAGCCCATCGGGCACCTGCAGGACTCGGGCGATTACGTGGAGTCGTGGCAGCCGCAACCGATGAGCGACGCGGCACTCGCACGATCGCGGGAGGTGGCCGAGAAGGTGACCACGGCGCTGGGCGGCCGCGGGATCTTCGGTGTGGAACTGTTCGTGAAGGGTGACGACGTCTACTTCTCGGAGGTCAGTCCGCGACCGCACGACACGGGGTTGGTTACCCTTCGGACACAACGACTCTCGGAGTTCGAACTGCATGCCCGCGCCATCCTCGGCCTGCCCGTCGACACCACCCTCACGACTCCCGGTGCGTCCGCGGTGATCTACGGCGGCGTCGACGCCGCCGGTATCGGCTTCGAGGGCGTCGCCGACGCGATGGCGGTCCCCGAGACGGACCTGCGACTGTTCGGCAAGCCCGAGAGTTTCGTGCGCAGGCGAATGGGAGTCGCCGTGTCCACGGGACCGGACGTCGAGACCGCGCGCAGCCGTGCGCGGGAGGCGGCGTCCCGCGTCGAGCCCGTCGCGTGAGTCCGGGCGCCGAACTCCTCGTCGGCCTGGCCGTCGTCATCGGGCTCGTCGGAATCGTCATCCCGATCCTGCCCGGCACGATCCTCATCTTCGCCGCAATCCTGGTGTGGGCCATCATGACCGGCGGCGCGACGGCGTGGACGGTGTTCGCGGTCGCAACGGTGTTCCTCGTGATCAGCGGCGTCGTCAAATACACCTGGCCAGGTAAACGGATGCGCACGGCCGGGGTTCCCAATATGTCGTTGATCGTCGGCGGACTGGCCGGGATCGTGGGGTTCTTCGTCGTTCCCGTAGTGGGGTTGTTCCTCGGCTTCATCGCGGGAACGTATGTGGCCGAGCTCTACCGGTTGCGTGCGCACAACCGGGCGTGGGCGTCGACGTGGCACGCCTGCAAGGCAGTCGGACTGTCGATGCTGATCGAACTGCTCGGCGCCCTGATCGCCTCGGGTGTGTGGCTGGCTGCGGTGGTCGCGACGTAGGCCGTTCGAAATCGTCGCCGAGGGGTATCCAGAAGCGTCCTCCACCTGCGATGATGAAATGCGGATGTTGATCTTCCCGGCTAGCGGAGGAATACGCCGTGAACAAGAAGACGACCTGGATCCTGGCGCCCCTCGCTGCCGTGGCCCTCTCCCTGAGCGGCTGCGGCGACGACTCGTCCGACTCGGCGGCGCCGAGCACGACCAGCGCAGCCGCTACGAGCAGCGGCGAAGCGGCGCCCGCGTCGAACATGATGGAGAAGGTTCCGTCACCGTTCGTGATGACCCCGCAGATGGAGCCGACCTACGTCGGTTCGGTCGACGGATCCGACGCGTACGTCGCGCTGGCCAGGTCCGGCGACGAGATGATCGCCTTCCTGTGCGACGGAGACCAGATGTGGACATGGATGACCGGCACCATGGACGGCGACAAGGCATCGCTGTCTTCGCCGGACGGAGCGACACTCACCGCGTCGATGAGTGACGGCACCGTGACGGGGCAGGTCAGCGCGCCGGGCATGCCAGACAAGGCGTTCGTGGCCCACCCGGCCGCTGCCGACGAGGGCATGTTCCGCGCAACCACCAACCACGACGGCGCCGATTACACACTCGGCTGGATCATGACCGCCGACGGCGTCCGGGGGCTCGAACGGCAGGCCAACGGATCGAGCGCCGGTGCCATCGCCGTCGACCGGAACGACGACCAGATGGACGATCGGCAGCGTGAGCGGCGGCAGGAACGCAGGGAACAGCTGGACTGCGAGGAAATGAATAACTACAACATGTGGCTGGTGGCGCAGCCGCAGACGCCGCCGGTGGTCGAGATGGCGTCGATGAACAGCATGCAGATGGAAGGCTGTTGACAAGGGGCCTGCGTGCTAACAGGGTCCTTTGGGTGTGTCGCAGCGGTACCAGGCGCGTGCGTTGCCGCCCATGACGGCGTCGAAGTCGTCTCCCACCGCGTCCGCGACGATGTCGATGTCGCTGTCCTGGAACACTCTTCGGGAACGGCTGCCCGGTAGGTCGGTGCCGAACATCAGTGCCTCGGGGTTGACGGCGTGGATCTTGCGCAGCACGTCGCCGACATTCTCGATGGTGGTTCGCCCGAACCCGGTGGCCTTCACCCGGACTCCGCGGTCGACGAGATCGAGTAGGTACGGCAGGCCCCGTGTCGACATCCCCAGGTGGTCGATGCACACGGCGGGCAGCTTGGCGAACACCGGCTCGAGCGACAGCAGCAGTGTGGCGTCCACGTAGAACTCGGCGTGCCAGCCGGCCAGCTCGTACGCGCGAAGGGCCTGCTTGGTGAGGAGTTTCACGTCGGTCGCGCTGCGCCGGAGGTTGAATCGGACGGCCCGGACCCCGGCGCGGTCGAGTTCGAGGATGCTCTCGTCGGTGGCGTCGGTTTCCATCTGGGTGACGCCCACCCAGCTGGGGCCGAGCTCCTCGAGCGCCGCCTTCAGGTAGTTCTGATCGGTGCCCTGGTACGAAGCCGTGACGACGGCGCCGCCGTCCACACCGAAGCCTGCCGTGCGCGCCCGGTAGTCGGCGATGGTGAACGGCTCCGGGAGGTAGCCGTGGTTCTCGACCACCGGGAACCGGGGGTCGATGATGTGAACGTGGGCGTCAAACACGACTTATATCCTGCCTTGTGCGGGGACACGCTTCGTGGCGGAGCCGTCCGCGAGCGCTGGTACAAGTGTCCTACACATACGTCTCAGACTCTTTAGGGTGAGGTCATGGGAAATCGCGAAGACCTGATCGACGGCGCCACGCGCAGCCTGTACGACAAGGGATACTCGCGGACGACGGCCCGGGACATCGCGTCGGCCTCCGGGGTGAGCCTCGCGGCGATCGGCTATCACTTCGGCACCAAGGAGGCGCTGCTCCACGCCGCCCTGTACCGGGAGATGGAGCGCTGGGGCGACGACCTCGCGACGGCCGCCGGGAAGAAGATCGAACCAGGCATGAGTCCGACGGAACGGTTCGAAGCCATCTGGACCGGTGTCATCGAGTCGTTCACCGCCCACCGTCGGTTGTGGATGCTGCAGTTCGAACTGCTCGGGCACCTGGACTCCCTGCCGGAATTGAGAAAGAACCTGGTGGCGTCGACCGCCGATGCCCGCGACGGACTGGTCGAACTGTTCGGTGACGCGGGCATCGAGCCGGGCCGGGCGCACACACTGGGCGCTCTCTACCAGGCGCTGCTGCTCGGCGTCGCGGAGCAGTGGCTGGTGGATCCCGATCACGCGATGTCCGCCGAGGAACTGCTCACGGCGTTGCGGGCGCTGTCGTCACACCTGGCCTGAGACGACGGAAGGGAACCTCCCGCAGGAGGTTCCCTTCACACCGATTCGGAAGATCAGGCCTTGTCGGGCTCGCTGGCCTTGAGCATGTCCTCGCGCTCGACGACCTTGATCCGCTCACGGCCCTCGGGCTCGCCCAGGCTGCGCTCGTGCGCATCGAGGCGGTACCAGCCCTGCCAGGTGGTGTACGGGACCTGCTTGCCCTCGAGGAAGTCGATGATCGCGTCCTCGCCCGGGTTGGCGGGCTCGGGGAAGCCGGCCCGGTCCTCGAGGAGGTTCGCGACGGTCTCGTTCGCGTCGCCCTTGGTGTGGCCGATCAGGCCGACCGGGCCGCGCTTGATCCAGCCGGTGACGTAGGTGGCGGGCATGAACCGGTCGTTGCCCTCGGCGGAGTCGTCGGCGATGACGCGTCCGGCCTCGTTCGGGACGGTGCCTGCCTGCTCGTCGAACGGAAGCTTCGCGATGTTCTGTGACAGGTAGCCCACCGCGCGGTACACGGCCTGCACGTCCCAATCGTTGAACTTGCCGGTGCCCTTGACGTTGCCGGTGCCGTCGAGCTGGGTGCGCTCGGTGCGCAGGCCGACGACCTTGCCGTCTTCGCCGAGCACCTCGGTGGGCGATTCGAAGAAGTGCAGGAACAGCTTGTGCGGGCGGTTGCCCACGTCGCGGATGGCCCAGTCCTGCAGGGTGTTGGCGACCATGTCGACCTGCTTGGAATTGCGGCGCGCCTGCTCGGAGCCCTCGTCGTAGTCGATGTCCTCGGGATCGACGATGACCTCGATGGTCGGCGAGTGGTCGAGTTCACGCAGCTCGAGCGGGGTGAACTTGGCCTGCGCGGGTCCGCGGCGACCGAACACGTGGACCTCGACGGCCTTGTTGGCCTTGAGTCCCTCGTAGACGTTGGCGGGGATCTCCGTCGGCAGCAGTTCGTCACCGGTCTTGGCGAGGACGCGGGCGATGTCGAGGGCGACGTTACCGACACCGAGGACGGCGACCTTCTCGGCCTCGAGGGGCCAGGTGCGCGGGACGTCGGGGTGGCCGTCGTACCAGGAGACGAAGTCGGCGGCGCCGTAGCTGCCGTCGAGTTCGATGCCCGGGATGTTGAGGGCGCGGTCGGCGTTGGCGCCGGTGGAGAAGATCACCGCGTCGTAGAAGCTGTGCAGGTCTTCGAGGGTGATGTCGCTGCCGTAGTCGATGTTGCCCAGCAGGCGCACCGACGGCTTGTCGAGCACCTTGTGCAGGGCGGTGATGATGCCCTTGATGCGCGGGTGGTCGGGTGCGACGCCGTACCGGATCAGACCGAAGGGGGCAGGCATCCGCTCGAAGAGGTCGATGCTGATCCCGCCGTCAGACGCGGCATCGGATTTCATGAGAGCGTCGGCTGCGTAGATACCGGCGGGGCCGGCACCCACGATCGCAACGCGCAACGGACGTGTCTGATCAGTCATCTGGAGCGAACTACCTTCTGATGGGCGGACAACGAAACCTCAGCTTAAATTAAGCCCAGCCTAATCGGGTGGCCGAGGTGCGGCAGACAGGGCAGAGCCCATTCTCGGGACGCACGCCTGTAGAGGGTAGTCGCCTTCGCGTTGGGGGGTCACAAACACGATTTGTAGGGGCTGCTCTATACACTCGTGGCCACGCCGAGATCGAAGGGAAGTCATGTCCGGTTCGAGCGAATCGCCCCAGCGCGACGCGGGAGGCACCGAAGATCCGGTGGATCCCCGGCGCACCACGGCGGTGCCGTTCATCGCCGCCGTCACCGTCATCGTCGTCATCCTGGTGGCCATCGTCGTGTCCAGCAGGCTCTCGCCCGCCGACGAGAACGTCACGGAAGCGGACCGCATCAACCGTTCGGTCGCCGACTTCATCCAGGCCCACAACCACGACGACGCCGATCTGCAGAAGACGCTGGTCTGCTCGTCGTGGTCCGACGATCGGTCGGTGCTCCGGGACCGGGAAGGCGAGGTCACGCTGAAGGGCGTCGAGTCGTCCGAGGTCAACGGGGATCGTGCCCGGGCGGAGGTCCGGGTCAGCGCCGACGACGGCAAGGGTGAGACGACGGATACATGGCAATTGACGCGGGACGGCGAGACATGGGTCGTCTGCAACTGACCGTTGCCCGGAAGGGCATACCGAACAGGGTTGTGAAAAGCTGACATGGTGAGTTACGCAGGCGACATAACGCCGGAGCATGCCTGGGAGCTGCTCCGCGAGAATCCCGACGCTGTGCTCGTGGATGTGCGGACGGACGCCGAGTGGAAGTACGTCGGAGTCCCCGACACCACCTCGCTCGGGCGGAAGACCGTGCTGATCGAATGGGTCAGCTACCCGACGGGCACTCGTAACGACAACTTCGTGGACCAGCTGAAGGAGGCCGGGATCGCGGGTGGCGAGAACGCCCCGGTGATCTTCCTGTGTCGCTCCGGCCAGCGGTCCATCGGTGCGGCGGAAGCTGCGACAGCGGCGGGCATCGGCCCGTCGTACAACGTGCTCGACGGTTTCGAAGGCGGCCTGGACGCCGAAGGTCATCGTGGGGCGGTCGGCTGGCGGGCTCTGGGCCTGCCGTGGAGGCAGTGGTGAGTGCAATTCCTCAGGGCGGCGCGTTTCAGAAGGCGCTGCCGGACGACATCGGCCAGGGCACGATCAGCGTGCGCGGAGGAACCCTCCGTTCCGGGTTCGAAGAGACGTCCGAAGCGATCTTCCTGAACTCCGGTTTCGTGTTCGAGAGCGCGGGAGCGGCCGAGGCGTCGTTCACCGGCGAGATCGACCACTTCGTCTACTCGCGGTACGGCAACCCGACCGTGAAGATGTTCGAGGAGCGGCTGCGCCTGATCGAGGGCGCAGAAGCGTGCTTCGGCACCGCCAGCGGCATGTCCGCGGTGTTCACCGCACTCGGCGCGCTGCTGAAGGCGGGTGACCGGCTGGTCGCGGCACGCAGCCTGTTCGGTTCCTGCTTCGTGGTGTGCAACGAGATCCTGCCCCGCTGGGGTGTGGAGACGGTGTTCGTCGACGGTGAAGACCTCGACCAGTGGGAGAAGGCTCTGTCCGAGCCGACCACCGCGGTCTTCTTCGAGACGCCGTCGAACCCGATGCAGACGCTCGTCGACGTGCCCCGGGTGGCGGAGCTCGCGCACGCCGCCGGAGCAAAGGTCGTGCTGGACAACGTGTTCGCGACGCCGCTGCTGCAGCACAGCCTGGAGCTGGGTGCCGACATCGTCGTCTACTCCGGCACCAAGCACATCGACGGCCAGGGCCGCGTGCTCGGCGGGGCGATCCTCGGTCCGAAGGACTACATCGAGGGTCCCGTCCAGAACCTCATGCGCCACACCGGGCCGGCGCTGAGCCCGTTCAACGCGTGGACGCTCCTCAAGGGGCTCGAGACGATGCCGATCCGGGTGCGCCACTCCGTGGGCTCCGCACTGGAGATCGCACAGTTCCTCGAGGACCACTCCGCGGTCGACTGGGTCAAGTACCCGTTCCTCGAATCGCACCCCCAGCACGAACTCGCCAAGCGGCAGATGAGCGGCGGCGGCACCGTCGTCACCTTCGCGCTGAACGCATCCGAGGGCGAAGCGAAGAAGCGGGCATTCGAACTCCTCGACGCCCTGCGGCTGGTCAACATCTCCAACAACCTCGGCGACTCCAAGTCGCTCATCACCCACCCGGCCACCACCACCCACCGGGCGATGGGCCCGGAAGGTCGTGCAGCCGTGGGCATCACCGACGGCGTCGTCCGCCTGTCCGTGGGACTCGAAGACACCGCCGACCTGCTGACGGACCTGGAGCAGGCGCTGGCGTAGGCGGCTCCGCCGCCCGTGCGCCTTTCTGGTTGTTCCGGCAACCACAAAGGCGCACGGGCGCGAAGCGCCTACTGACCGCGGAAGAGCGGTGCGTGGGGCGACGTGCTTCGGGCGGTATCGGTGCTACTGGGCCGCAACGCGCCGTTCATCGCGTTCATATCACTTGATTGACTCGTCGTGTCGAAGACGAACCAGACACCGCGCGCAGCAACATCGCCGGCGTTGTAGAAGAGGTGCGGCCGGCACGAGTTGAAACAGAACGAATCTCCAGTACGGAGTTCATGCTCGTCGAACTCCAGTTTGAGCCGCAGAGTGCCCTCGAGGACGTATGCGAACTCCACTCCCGCATGCCGCATCAGCTTGCCGTCGACAGAACTCGACGCGCCGGGTTCATACGTGACGAAGAGTGGTTCGATGTCGGTGCGCCCGCCGGTCGCCAGTCGCTCCCAGCGAACCCCTTTCTCCATCTCCAGAAGAGGGTTGTCGGTTGCGCGCTGGATACCGGCGGACGCGTCCTGGTTCTGCGCGAGTCTGACCTCTGCGCCGTCCATTCCGGTACCGCCAGTTGCGATCTCGTCGAGTGACACTCCGAGGACTGCGGCCAGTCCGAACAGTGTCTTGACCGAGGGTTGAGTCTTCTGATTCTCGACCTGCGAGAGCAAACTGGTCGAAATGCCGAGCTGCTCCGCTACCTGTCGCAGGGACATCTTCTTCTGTAGCCGCGCCCGTTTGAAGGCAACACCAATTGCTTCGTCCACTCCCGGCCCCGTTCTCGCTGACGCTGTCCACTAACACTTCATGTTCTCGCGAAGCGAGGTTGCTGAAGCAGAATCTCGACAATGAGACTACACGAATCGCGCATCAGGGGATTGGTGCTTCAGTGTAGGTGAATTCTGCACCTGTGTGGCGGTCGGCTCGACAGTGCTTGGTAGTAGTCGGCTGCGATCCATCGCCTGCGAAGACGCAGATCTGGTGCAGGACAGGAAATCAGGGCCGTGCTGGCTCAGAGCTCGTCTCGGGTTCGACCCGCGGCAACTCGCAGGGGACGAATCGCTCGCCGGGGGCCTGGAAAGACGTCGAGAAACAGAGTGCGCGGATCTCCTCGTCGCCAGTCGGCCAGATGGTGTGCCGGGCATTCCTCGGGATCTTGACGAGGTCACCCGGCTTGACATGGTTGGCCTCGTCTTCGATCTGCATGATCGCCCGGCCCGAGAGAATGTAGTAGAACTCGAAAGTGTCGTGGTAGTGCGGCTGGAGTTGGGCACCGGGCTGCACGGTGAATTCGGAGACGAAGTCGAAGAAGGATGACCCTTCGGTCTCGTCCCGCATGGAGCCCTCAGGGACGATCCAGTAGACGGCACCGGTGTCGTGGACGATTTCCGGCTGGAGCTGGTCGGCGCGTTTGACGAACATGATTCTCCTGTTCTGCGGGGTGATTGTGAAGTGACGGCTGTCGGAATCCGGTGAAGTCCGGGGCGGAGCCCAGGGGGCGGTTTCTCGAAACCATCTGCGCTCCTGTCCTGGATCCCTCCCCGAGCGGGAAGGCGCCTGTTCAGTCAGCGGACTACGAATTCACTGTGACTTAATATTGTGAATCCGATCATGCACTCAGCAGGCTGGGTTGTCAACCATCGTCCGCTACGCCGCCCGACCTGGCGTGGGCACGCTTCACCCACAGTAGCGTCGGCCCCGTGATCTGGGTTTTTCGAGAATATCGGTCGACTGGCGTCGCGCGTCGGGGGTGATGCCGCACAGGGTCGGGAGAGCGGAACAAACCGACCGAGACGGCGGGCTTCGATAAAGGGTGCGTGCCGAGCGGCGAGGACGAAGTTCAGCGCAGTTGACAATCTCTTCACAAATGGCCATGCTCCATGTCACAATATTCAGTGTGAGTGAAACAGCTCCGGCCCGGTCCCGCTGAAGGCAACGGACTGAGGGCGCGGTGCCCACGAGAAATCGACCGCACTGAACGGCCTAGGAGCCGGTTGAAGTGTCGAGAACGTTGACGGAAGGACGGCCGATCATGAGCCGTAGTGGATTGTTCAGTGAGGATCGCTCCGCCGAGGTGGTTGTCGACAGCTTCGGCGATGGCACTGATCCGCGACTGCGCGAAATCCTGGGATCGCTGGTGACTCACCTCCATGCTTTCGTGAAGGAGGTTCAGCTCACCGATGAGGAGTGGAGAACAGGAGTCGACTTCTTGACCGCCACCGGTCAGACCTGCACCGACGTGAGGCAGGAATTCATCCTGCTATCGGATGTGCTGGGCGTGTCGATGCTGGTGGAGACCATCAACCACCGGGCTCTCGACGACGCGACAGAGCAGACCGTGCTCGGTCCGTTTCATATGGTGGAATCCCCGGATCGCGTACTCGGCGCGAACATCGCGCTCGACGGCGGTGGCGAACAATGTCTCGTGACAGGACGGGTAACGGGGCAGGACGGCAAGCCCGTCGCCGACGCGACCGTCGACGTGTGGCAGGCCAATGCGGACGGCTTCTACGATGTCCAGCAACCGGACATCCAACCGCATCGCAACCTCAGGGGACTGTTCCGCACCGACGCGGACGGTCGATTCTGGTTCCGGACGATCGTCCCACGGTTCTATCCGATTCCGGACGACGGACCGGTGGGTACGCTCCTCGAGCGCACCGGCCGTCATCCGAACAGGCCCGCGCACATGCACTTCATCGTCGCCGCCGAGGGGTACCAGCCCGTAACCACTCATCTTTTCGTCGACGACAGTCCCTACATCGACTCCGACGTCGTGTTCGGTGTGAAGGAAAGCCTCGTCCGCCAGTTCGTCGAAATAGACGATCCGGATCGAGCAAAGGAATTGGGGTTCGACAACCCCTTCCGCGCAGTACATTTCGACGTCAGGCTCAGTCAGGACGGCGACCGGACGGTGGCGTCGGCATGAGCTTCCAGTCCGAATTCGGCTACACCGCACTTCCGATGCGAGTTCGCTTCGGTATCGATGTGCTCAGCCAACTGCAATCGCATGTCGCCGAGCTGGGAACAGAGCGAGCGATCGTCGTCTGCACGCCCGAGCAACGACCACTGGCGGAGTCGGTCCTCGCCCAACTCGGCGACCGCGGCGCCGGCATCTTCGACGGGGCCGAGATGCACGTCCCGGTGGACGTGGCCGACGCTGCCCTGCAGTTCGCACTCGACCGAGGCGCGGACGTGTGCGTCGTGGTCGGCGGTGGCTCATCAGTCGGTCTGGGCAAAGCGATTGCCCTCCGACACCAGATGCCCATCATTGCGATCCCGACAACGTACGCGGGCTCGGAGATGACACCGGTATGGGGCCTGACTCGCGACGGGCACAAGCAGACCGGCACGAGCCCGTCCGTGCTCCCAGCACTCGTCCTGTACGACCCGGGTCTCACCACCACACTTCCTGCCGGCCTGTCAGCGGCAAGTGCGATGAACGCAATGGCTCACGCGGTCGAAGCCCTCTACGCACCGGACGCGTCGCCCATCATCTCGCTGATGGCCGAGGAAGGTATTCGTGCGTTCGCCGAGGCACTCCCACGAGTGGTCGCAGACCCGGAGAACATCGATCACCGCACCCGAGCCCTCTACGGCGCGTGGCTGTGCGGCGCGAGCCTCGGTGCCACCACCATGTCGCTGCACCACAAGCTCTGCCACGCGATCGGTGGGTCTCTGAACTTGCCCCACGCGCAAACACACGCGATCGTCCTCCCCTATTCGCTGGCCTACAACGAGTCGAGCGCTCCAGCAGCGAAGGCCGCAGTTCAGCGCGCCCTGCGCGTCGACACCTCGGCAGCGGTAGCTCTGTGGGAACTCGCGCAGAAACTTCCCATTCCGCACGCTCTCGAACAGATCGGCATGGACGGCAGCGACATCGACCTCGTCGTCGAGCAGGCGCTGAAGAATCCCTACGCGAATCCGCGTGAGGTGACCGAGGAAGGCCTTCGGGGCCTTCTGCAGGATGCGCTGGCCGGCCGCCGCCCCACCGTTTCCGACCGTCGAACCGAATCGGCACGCTAGTTCTGCCGCCGAGCCAGGAGCTGTACATGTCAAACGCCACAGACACACTCACGATCCGCGAGCTGGAGGACGTGCGATACGACGCGGTGGTCAGCCAGGATTACGACGCGTTCGAATCATTGTGTCATCCCGATCTCGCCTACTCGCACTCGTCCGGCGACACGGACACCCTCGAAAGCTATCTCGAGAAGATACGCAGCGGCTTCTACGTCTATCACGAAATCGAGCATCCCATCGACTTCGTCCGAGTCATCGGCGATGTAGCACTCGTCGTCGGAGAAATGAACGCCCGAATCACAGCTGGCGGCAGACCGAAGAGGCTGCGAAATCGCTGCCTCGCCGTGTGGAAGTACTCGAACTCAGGATGGCAATTGCTGGCCTATCAGCCGACTCCGCTGAGTGCAGACGCCGGCGACACGCACACCCTCGACACGGGGTGGCCCCCATCGAGCAAGAACCGAGAGAGGCGATAAAAATGGATACAGGGCTCAGCGGCAGGATCGTTCTGATCACCGGCGCCGCATCAGGTATCGGAGCCGCGGCCGCGAGAACCTTTGCCGCCGAGGGAGCGCGCCTGGCATTGGTCGACCGCGACGAAGCCGGATTGAAGGCGCTGTCAGACGAACTCGACCAGACCGAGGTCCACTACGCCGTCGCCGACCTCGCGAGTACGAGTGGTGTGGGGAGCGGGTTCGACGAGGTATTACGACCGTTCGCCAACCAGGTCGATGTGCTGTTCAACAACGTGGGAGCCGGCAGTCTCGGTGTCTTCGACACGCTCTCCGATGCCGACTGGATCAACACCATGGAACTGAACTTCATGAGCCAGGTTCGTGCGATCTCGTACGTACTTCCACTGATGCGTGCCGCCGGGCGCGGGGTAATCGTCAACAACGCCTCCGACCTCGGTCGACAGCCGATCATCGGCGGTCCCGACTACGCGGCATCGAAAGCAGCGATCCTGTCTCTCACGACCTCGTTGGCGAAGGCCGAAGGGCCCGACATCAGGGTCAACGCGGTCGCACCCGGCGCGATCATGTCACCGATGTGGGAGCGCGAAGGTGGACTCGCCGACACGTTCGCAGCAGTGCACGGCGTCGACCGAACAGAATCGATCGAGGCCGAGATGAAGTCACGGCACCTCCCGTTGGCGAGGATCGGGACACCCGCCGAGGTGGCCAACGTCGTGGTGTTCCTTGCCTCGGACCTGGCTTCCTATGTCACATCGAGTGTTTACGGCGTCGATGGTGGCTCGATCGGCAGCATCCTCTGACACAGAGCTGCGCCGAGGACACAAGTTTCGAATTCGCAATTCACACCAAGGGAGTTCAACAATGTCGCTTGATGCGGCTGCACACGAGTTGAAGCCGTCCGTCACGGCCCGCTTCAACGGTCACACCTCCATCGTCGTCGGTGGATCGAAAGGGATCGGGAAGTCCACCGCGGAGCGCCTCGCGCAGGAGGGATCGAACGTCGTCATCGCCGACATCGACCCGGATGTCACCGAAACGGCGGCCACTCTGGCGGCCGAGTATCCCTCCGTCACCGTGGTCGGCACAGTCGCGGACATCACCTCGCTCGCAGACTGCGAACGGGTCGTATCCGAGACAACCACACAGTTCGGCTCATTCGACAACGTGGTCGTCGCCGCCGGCGTCGTGAACAACCCCGCAGACGTCGTCACGCTGCCCGAGGCCGAATGGAATCGGGTGTTCGCCATCAATGTGACAGGACCATTCCTGTTCGCCAAGGCCGCGTTGCCGGTGCTCAAGGGGCAGGGCCACGGGCGAATCGTGCTGATCGCCTCGTTCTGGGGACGCGTCGGCCAAGCACTGTTCTCGGCCTACTGCGCCTCGAAGGCAGCAATCATCGTCTTGGCGCAATCCCTTGCCGCCGAGGTCGCGGGGGACGGCGTCACCGTGAACACCGTCGCGCCGGGTATGACCAACACCGATCTGCACCGCCAGGCCCTCGCCGAGGAGGCCGCCAAGAGATCGATCACTTTCGAAGAGTTCCGCGATCAGGAGTACGCCCATATCCCGCTGGGTCGTTCGGCGGATCCCGTCGACATCGCCAACGCTGTTCTCTTCCTCACGTCGGACGAAGCACGATATGTCACCGGGGCGTCCATCGACGTCAACGGTGGCGTCTTGTTCCGCTGAAACACTCTCTCCCAAAGGAATCACCATGACATACGAACTGGACCAGCGATTCGCACATCACATGATCGACCTCGACGAGGTCCGATTGCACTACGTCCGCGGAGGCGACGGGCCGCCGCTGGTGCTCCTGCACGGCTGGGGCTCGACGTGGTACATGTGGCGCAAGGTCATGTCCCAGCTGGCCGATCACTACACGGTCATCGTTCCCGATCTGCGTGGCCTGGGCGACTCCGGCGTCCCGGAAAAGCCGCTGACGGGATACGACAAGAAGACCGTGGCTCAGGACATCCACCAGCTCGTGGAGAAGCTCGAGTTGGGCCCTGTTCACGTCGCGGGCCATGACCACGGCGCCGCCGTCGCCTATGCATACGCGGCAACTCACCGCGACGAGGTCCGCAGCCTCGTCTTCTGCGAGATGGCGCTCAAGGGCGTCGCAGGGGACAAGGGCATCGAGTACTTCATGGATCAGCGCGACGAGCTTCGACTGTGGCACTTGTCGTTCCACGCAGCGAGCGACGTGGCCGAAATGTTGATCAGCGGCAAAGAGCGCGAGTACCTCCGGTGGTTCTACCGCATGCAGATGTACAACCTCGACGGCATCACCGACGAGGACATCGACGTCTACGCTCGTAGCTACTCGGGCCCGGGTGGTCTGCGGCTCGAGCTCTACAGGGCGTTCTACCAGGACGGTATCGACAATGCCGAACTGTCGAAGACCAAGCTGACCATCCCGGTTCTCGCCCTCGGTGGCGCGAACAGTATTCGGGATCTGTGTGTCAGCTCCATGGAGGCCGTGGCCGAGAACGTACACGGCGTAGTGGTGCCGAATTGCGGTCACTGGCTCCCGGAAGAGCGACCTGCCGAGTTCCTCGAGTCTGTCCAGCTGTTCCTCAAAGAGGTACCGGCGTAAGTAGTACGGCCGATGGTGCGCCTGATCGCGCACCATCGGGCGCAATTGGAAAAGGAGTATTCATGTCCTCATCGGACAACGGGGGCCGGGACACCGCACCCGAGGTGGTTCCTCACGGCGAATTCGATGGAAAGCGTGTCCTGGTTACCGGTGGCTCACGCGGTATCGGGGCCGCGATCTCCCAGTATCTACGCGATCGCGGTGCACGAGTGGCGACGGTGGCCCGCTCTCGGCGCACGCAGAACCCATCGCTTCCGGACCTGATCACCGGCGACCTCACACAACCCGCCGAGGCGGAGCGCGTGTCATACGCAGTGCTGGACCGGTTGGGCGGAATCGACATCGTCGTCCACTCGGCCGGCGCGGCGACCCTGTCCGACGGTGGAGTTCTCTCCATGGGCGAGCACGACTGGGAGGTCGCCCTGGAGACGAACCTCATGGCGGCGGTCCGCGTGGACCGAGCGCTCATTCCCGCTATGAAGAGCCAGGGCTCTGGTGCGGTTGTCCACATCAGTTCCATCCAACGCCGATTCGCTCTCGGCGCCTCGGTTCCCTACGCGACGAGCAAAGCGGCGCTGACCGCATACAGCAAGGCGCTCGCAGTCGAGGTGGCGCCGTACGGAGTCCGGGTCAACAGCATCGCGCCGGGGATCGTCGAGACGGAGATGTCGCAAGAATTCGCAAACTCTCTGGATGACGGAAAGGCCGAACTGATGGGCCTCTTCGGCGGAGTTCCCCTGGGTGACGTGGCCAAGACCGCTGAAGTGGCGGAGCTTGTCGGCTTTCTGGTGTCCGATCGGTGCCCGTCCGTCATCGGTGCCGAATACGCAATCGACGGTGGAACGATGCGCAGCGTATGACAGCGTCGAGTCGAGCTCGGGCTGTTTCGGTGTCGGAGGCGTAGCCCGCTTCGGCGGCGGATCAACCGGATGTTCGTTGATCCGCCGCCGAACTCGGTTCTGCGGTTCGACACCTTGACCGAGCCCATTCGAGCATCTAGCCTTCTGCACTAGAACGTACTAGTCGTGTTGTGGCGTCCTTTCTGGAGATACCGATGTCCCTGCTGGGCAGTGAAACCGCATACGTGTGGGTGTTCTGATGGGCGCTCCGCGAGGATACGACGAAGACCGTGCGCTCGAAGGAGCGCTACGGCTGTTCTGGCTCCGTGGCTACGAAGGCGCGTCTCTGGCCGAACTCCTCGGTGCGACAGGATTGAACCGCGCCAGTTTCTATCGCGTGTTCGACAGCAAGGAAGATCTGTTCACGCGCGCGGTCGAACGCTACCAGCAGAAGTATCTTTCCTTCCGTGACGATGCGTTGGCCGAACCCACTCCGCGGAGAATCGTCGAGAAACTGCTCTATGGCCTCGTCGATCTGCATACAGATCTGAGCACACCTCCAGGGTGCCTCGAAACCAATTCCGCACTGTCGTGCTCGCCGGAGTCGAACGACGTTCGGCTCGAACTGATTCGAAGCCGGGATCAGACCCTGTCCTCGCTCGAAGCGCGGTTCGCCGTGACGATGCGCCATGAGCCGCTGCCGCCGAGCATGACGCCGGCGAGGGCCGCCTTCTACATATCGACGGTCGTCCAGGGGATGGCTGTTCAGGCGAAGCACGGCACGAGCAGACGTGAGCTCCGTGACCTTGTCGACTCGATTGTGTCGTCGTGGTGAACGCGTAGGTTCCGTCGTGCTGTCCGGCCATATCGGCGTTCAATCGCATTGTCAGGCTTGAACACTGAAGTGTCTGCGGGCGACAGCGGGTCGGGATTCTCGTCGTCGGAGACCGCGGACAGCGTCTCGTTTTCCTTCATGGATTTCGCTGATGTCAATCTTTCAGCGGATAAAAGTGGAATACGGAATCCTGTTCCGGAATTGGCGAGGGCCTGGAACCGCGGTTCTGATTACTGCGTCTGAATATGCATTCTGAATAGCGATTCTGATCCGATGTTTTCGGGATCCATGCAGCTAGAAGGGCTGCTGTCTCTAGTGTTTGGCAATTCTGCGTCCATTCTCGATTAGCCGTTGACAATTCATCTGTGACGTAGCACTCTTGCACGCATCGCAATGTTGGGGATCACCCAATTCTCCCAGAACAGACCTCCCCGAGTGCAAACGTCTCGAGTAATTCTGCGCCTCGTCGAGGTCAGGCAATTGGATCACCAGAAAAGGAACAACATGAGTGCACGTGCACCCAGGCACCTCAACCCGTGGGGCGGGACCACCGAGATCACCTCGAGGGCTACAGGCTTCTTTCGAGTCGAGAGGATCGACGGCCGATGGTGGTTCATCGACCCCGCGGGGAACGGATTCCTCTCGGCAGGTGTCAATCACGCGGAGGACACAGACCTCAAACACCACTACAACGCACACATCTGGCGGGAGAAGTACGGCGACCGCGAGACCTGGATCCGCGATGGCGTTGTACGCGACCTGACGGAATGGGGCTTCAACACTCTCGGTTGGACGCAGCAGTGGGTCAGCGGTGGTGGGGAGCTGATCACCGACTGGAACAAGACCTTCGACCTGCAGCACTCACAGGGATTCAGCGCGGCAGACTACGAGACTGCGGGGATGCCCTTCGTCCAGAACTTGCGGGTGGCACAGATCGAGGACTGGAACGGCAACCCGATCCATCCGGACGTGTTCTCGTCTGACTGGGAAGACTTCGTCGAGTACCAAGCGCGCCGGGTCTGTTTCGACCAGGCCGACAACGAGAAGTTGCTCGGATACTTCATGGTGGACATCCCGGCGTGGCTACCCCATGCGTCGGGAAGTGACTTCCCGACGTTGCAGGGGCTCGGCCCCCGGGAACGCGACGAGCGGCTGTATCAGGTTGCGCACAAGTACTACGAGACGGTGACTCGTCACATCAAGGCACAGGACCCGAATCACCTGATTCTGGGCGACAGATACAACGGGAACAAGGGCATTCCGCAGCCGGTCCTCGACGCCGCGCGGCCGTTCATCGACGTCCTGTCGATTCAGTACTTCACAGATGAGCGCCAGAACCACGAAGTCATGCGCAACGACCTTTCGACGTGGTCCGCCGGCATCGACAAGCCCGTTCTCATCGCGGACATCGGTAACTGCGCCCCCACTGCGCTGAACCCCGATCGCACCGCGCTCCCCGATCATGCGGCACGCGGTGACGACTATGTTCGGAGTCTCGGCGGCGTACTCGGCGAACCGTGGCTGATCGGCTGGCACTGGTGCGGATACATCGAGAACGACGCCCGTGGCTGGGGACTGAAAAACCATGAGGATGAGCCTTGCGGCGATCTCGTCAACCGGGTCCGTGCGTTCAACGGGACCATCTACGACGTAGCGGCAAGGATGTCCGATGCGTAGGGTTTCCGACGAGCAGAAGCTCATCAACGCGGCATCGGGTCTCCGCGATCCTCTTGCCCGCCGGTCGTTTCTGAAGCTCGCGACCCTGGCGGGGGCCGGCATTGCGGCTGCTCCGCTTCTCGCCGCCTGCAATCGAGAGTCGGCCGCCATGAGCGGGACGATCCGGTCGGCCACCGGCGTCGACCTTCAGACCGGGCGCATCTCGCAACAGATCTACGGTCTCACCAACGACTACTGGAACAGCTGGAACGCTGGATACGAGGCGGCCACGAAGGCACTGCAGTGCAACGCTCGCCAGTTCTACCACGACAACGATCCTGCGAAGCAGGTCGGACAACTCCAGACTGTGAAGGCGACCGGTAGTCGGATGCTGATCGGGGCGCCCGCGACCGCAGGGATCGTTCCGGCGATGGCACGGACCGTTCAAGAAAATCAGACCTACTGGGTGCCGTCGTGGGAACTCCAGCCGTGGCTGACTCCGATCGACGTCGGGGACTTCCTCGTCGCTCACGTCACGCCGCCCTCGGAGAAGATCGCGTACGAGGTTGCGACCGAGCTCTTTCGGCAGATCGGGAATGCGGGAAAGGTCGTTCACATCGCCGGTCTGAGGGGCTCGACGCCCGATCTGTACCGGAGTGCGGGGCTGGCTCGCGCCGTCGCCGAAAACCCTGGAATCGAACTTGTCGGCGGACTGTACGGAGAGTGGGATCGCGAGAAGTCGCGATCCGTTATGTTGAACATGGTCACCGCGTATCCGGACATGGTCGCGGTGTTCGCTCAGAGTGACGCACAGGCGAACGGTGTCCTGAGCGTGCTCGAGGAGCGAAACATGCGGCACGTCAAAGTCTCCGGTATCGACGGCAACAAAGAGAACCTGCAGAAGATCATGACCGGGCCCAATATGGCGGTGACCCACATGTCCGTTCCGCCGCACCTGGCGGCCTACTCGGCGGTGGCCGTCTTCGACGCGCTCAATGGATGGAAACCCGCCCTGCCGGAGCGGATGATGTACCAGGAATCCACCTTGATCACCCGTGAGAACGCGGAAGCCGCGTACGACAAGGTCTACCGGGGCCGGCTTCCCTACGACGTCGCAAAGATGAGTCGCACACTGAATCCGAGAGACTGGGACCCCCAGAACTTGATGATTCCTATCGATCCCGAGCTGCACTGGCGGGGTCTCGACATGGCCGGTCGTTCCCTCAACGGAGCTTACTCGGAGCCCGGTTTCAAGGCCGAGTTCAACCGAGTGGCAGCGGAATACGCGGATCGTTACCGGTCCGGCCCCTTCAAGTCCTAGAGGAGGAATCGTGGAAATGAAACTCAGTCAGACCCCTTCTGATTCGCTCGATACGACGTACGACGCTCCTGGGACTCTTGCTCTCAGAATGACCGGAATCACCAAGCGGTACGGGTCGTTCACGGCAGTGGACAGCGTCGACCTCAGCGTACATCGCAACACAGTTCTGGGACTCGTCGGCGAGAACGGCGCCGGAAAGTCGACGATTCTGTCGATTATCAACGGAACGAACAAACCTGACAGCGGTACGATCGAAATCGCCGGCTCGGTCGTGGGCTACGGGCATCCCCTCGAGGCCGCCGAGCACGGCGTCGCGACTGTCTTTCAGGAGCAGGGTCTCATCCCCTCGCTACCGGTATACGAAAACATGTTCCTCGGGCGGGAGAAGCGATTCATCCACCACGGGATTCTGCGGCGCCGTCGGATGATCGACGAGTCCGCGAAGGTGCTACACGACCTCGGCGTGGAAGTCGATCCCACCGTGGCAACCCAGAACCTGTCCTTCGGGCAGAGGCAGCTGGTGGAGATCGGCAAAGCCTTCGCGACCACCGCCGCGCACGATGCACATCCGATAATCCTCTTGGACGAGCCGACCAGTGCTCTGTCGGCCGTGGAGACGGATCTCCTCTTCGACAGCGTGCGGAGGTGGCGAGATCGCGCCACCTTCGTGCTGGTTTCGCATCGACTGTCGGATCTTCAGGCGCTCTGCGATGACGTTGCGGTACTCCGAGACGGCTCACTGATTGCCCAGCTGCCGATCTCCGAGACAACGGACGATCAGTTGCACGAGTTGATGGTTGGACGTAAGCGAGACATCGAATACTACAAAGAGGCTGCCCAACGGGACGCTCTCGGTCCTGTGGTTCTCGACGTGTCCGGTCTATCCTGCGCGGGACGATTCCAGGATGTGAACTTCCAGCTTCGCGAGGGAGAAATCGTGGGACTGGCCGGTGTGCTCGGCTCCGGTAAATCCGATCTTGCACGTGCCGTGGCGGGTATCCAGAAATCAGACCGGGGATTCATCGATGTCGCGGGCGTGCCCCTACGTAATGGTTCGATTTCCCACGCGATCAGGCAGGGCATTCAGTACGTTCCGGCGGAGCGGACTACCGAAGGTGTCATTCTTTCTCATAGCGTCGAGAAGAACCTGACACTCACGTTGCTCGACAAGCTCAGGTACCGCGGCACCGCAGTCCTGAACCTGCGGAGAAGTCGCGCGATGACACAGCGCTGGATCGACAGGCTACGTATCAAGGCGCCAGGACCGGATGCGTTGATCGGCAGGCTGTCCGGGGGAAATCAGCAAAAAGTGGTATTCGGCCGATGCCTCGAACGTGAGCCTTCGATTCTGGTACTCGATGATCCGTGTCGCGGCCTGGATGTCGGTGCCAAAGAAGAACTGTACGAACTGGTCCGCTCCTTCACGGAATCAGGTGGGAGCGTAATCCTCGTGTCGGACAACCTGCCCGAGATCATCGGGCTGTCGAACACGATTCTGGTAATGCGATCGGGTGCAATCACCGCGTCGCTGGAGAGCCCGTCGAGCGCGAAGCCCGACGAGCGAGATATCGTCAAGGAGATGGTCTGATCATGACAAGTGCGACTCTCGAAAGAACCACCCTCGACATATCGGAAACTTTACGAAAGAACAGCACGCTCGTATACCCTTTCGTTTCGGTCTTTGCGATCATCGCGTACTTCACGATCACCAGCCCTCAGTTCCTGACATTCGACAACGCGACAAATATCGGAAGGCAGGCTGCGGTCCTCCTTCTCGTCGCATTGGCTGGGACGATCGTCATTGTGATCGGATCGATCGATCTGTCGGTCGGTGCAAATGTCACCTTGTCAGGGCTCGTGACCGCAGCAGCGGTCGATCGGATCGGGCTTCTGGGCGCCATCACCGCCGGCGTGCTGGCAGGTGCGGCGATCGGCTTCGCCAACGGCGCCATTTACACGGGACTGAAGGTGCCCTCGTTCCTCGTCACCCTGGGAACCATGTCGGTGTGTGCCGGTGTCGCCGGGCACTTGTCCGGGGGTAGTGCAATCGTCTACTCGAGCACGGCGCTTCCCGAGTTCGTCAATTCGAAGTCGCTCCTGGGTATACCCAATGTGATTTTCATCGTGCTGGCTGTAGCGGCTCTCCTGACCGCCGTTTCGTTCCGGACCAAGTTCGGGCGGTATCTGTATGCGATCGGGGGCGGCGAACCGGTGGCCGTACTGTCCGGAATCAATCTGCGCAGGTACAAGATTCTCGCCTTCGTGCTCGGCGGAGCGTTGTGCGGATTGGGTGGGGTCATCCTCACCGGCCAAGTTCAAGCCGGCTCGCCCAGCGCCGGTGATGCGCTCCTGCTGGATTCCATTGCAGCGGTCGTCATGGGCGGAACAGCCCTCTCGGGAGGACTGGGGGGAGCACATCGGACGGTTCTGGGCGTCGTCGTCATCGCCCTGCTGTCGAACGGTATGGACCTCACCGGCGTGAACAACTTCACCCAGGAGATCGTGAAAGGGCTCGTAGTGGTTGCGTCGGTCGCACTGACAATCGACAGAAGCCGATACAGCTTCATCAAATAGCGACCCACGCGAACATCCGACTCTCTACTGCCCAACGACCACATGGAGGTTACTCGCTGTCATGTCTGACAGAGCCACTACAACGACCCCGTCGGCTTCGACCCGGTTCGGAACCGCGACCCCACCCTATCCAGTGCCGCAGCACAGCCACATGAGCGTCCAGATGCATGATCTGCAGCACGGCCTCGTCCCCGTCGCCGAGGGAGTGCGACTGCACTATGTCGTCGCGGGCGAGGGTGACCCAGTCCTGCTGATACCGGGCTGGCCGCAGAGCTGGTATGCGTGGCGCTACATCATTCCCCTTCTCGTCGAGGCTGGGCGTCGCGTCTACGCCATCGACCCACGCGGATTCGGCGACAGTGATATGCCCAGTGAGGGATATGGTTTGGACAACGTTGCCGAGGACGTACACGTCTTGATCGAGCAACTCGGACTCGCGGGCCCGGACGGCCTCGACATCGTCAGCCACGACACGGGAAGCTGGATCGCACATGCGCACGCCGCGGCGTATCCGCAGGATGTACGCACTCTGGTCCTCTCGGACGCTCATATCCCCTGGGTGTCACCTCTGCCCGAGCGCGGCTATCCCGACGACAGTCTGAACGCACGTCAGTGGCACTTCTACTTCAACCGAGTCGAGGGACTGTCGGAGGCGCTCATCCACGGCCGGGAACGAGAATTCCTCAGCTGGTTCTTCGGCCCGTCCAAGCTTGCGCGCACATGGGTTATCGATTCGGAAGCATTCGAGGAGTACCTCCGTGTCTTCTCCAAGCCCGGGGCGGTTCGGGCGGGACTGAACTACTACCGCGAGGTATTCAGCCCGCGAGGCCGTGCCGCAAGCGAAGCTCGCAAACAGAAGCAACTCGGCATGCCAATGCTGACACTCGGCGGTTCCTACGCTGACGCCGACAACCTGTTCCATACGATGCGCCAGTTCAGTACCAACGTCCGCGACCGCGTATTCGAGGGCATCGGACACCACCTGCCGGAGGAGTGTCCCGAAGAGATGGCCGCAGAGATCGTGGCCTTCTGGGCCGCCGCCGAGGCGGAGCTCGGATAGGCGGCTCCGCCGCCCGTGCGCCTTTCTGGTTGTTCCGGCAACCACAAAGGCGCACGGGTGCGAAGCGCCTAGAGGTCGAGGCTCGTGGCCGGCGCGACCTCGTCGAGGTGCCCGGCGGTGGCCTTGTCCTGAGCGTCGTACCGGCGCGCGCACTCGACGAGGTTCGTCGACATCTCGGCAACAGACTGCTGCAACAACTCCCGTCGATCGTCCAGGTAGGACGTGAACCGGCCGAACGCGGCACCGGTCGCATCCGGCCACGCCGTACCCGAGTCGGCGAGGGCCGCGTCGGTGGTGTTCAGCTGTGAGCACGCCTCGTCGAACAGGATGTCGAGCTGACTGGCCGCTGCGCGTAGGGCCGCTGTGTCGACGTGGGTGGAATCGCTCATTTTCGATCCTTCGTGTCGGTCGAGACGAGATCGGACTCCGCTGATGCGATCGATCCGTTAGGGTACGGGCATTATGCATCCTGGGGGGGATCGTGAATCTGAGGGACATTGCCCGGTGGGACACCAGTGCGCTGCAGGCCGTGCAACGGTCGCTGTCCGCCCGACTGGCCACGATCGGTTTCGTGCAGGACCGTCTCGCCGACATCGGCCGGTTGCCGACGTGGCAGGCGGACGCCGCCGACGCCGCGCGTCGACGCTTCCGGATCGCCGCGGATGATCTGACCGGCGAGGTCGCGGCGATCACTGTCGTCGAGCGGTTGATCCGTGAGATGGTCGACGCGGTCACGCACCTGCAGGCCGAGCTCGACGGCCTCCGCGAAGCGGCTGCCGCCCACGGAATGGCCCTGTCCGACAACGGGGACATCATCGATGCGCCCGGACCGACTGTCGACGCTGCGGCAGCGCGGCGTGACGAACTTCGTGCCGCCGCCCGGGCGTTGATCCTGCAGGCGGAGGACCTCGTCGCCGACGCGGCCGCTGTCCTGACGCGGGCCGCGGACGGCGCGACCGAACCCGGTGAGACGGATCGCCCGGGCACCGGACTGTCCGCCCCGGCGCCGCCGCCGGACGGCTCCCCGCTCGACAACCGCGAGTACTGGGACGCCCTGCCGGCAGCCCAGCGCCGCGAGGTGATCGAGCAGCATCCCGAGTGGGTGGGTGATCGCGACGGAATCCCGTCCGCGGTGCGGCACGAGGCGAACGTCGGCCGGTTCGACGACGAGCGGTCGCGGTGGGAGGAGGAACGGGCCCGGATCCGGGAAAGGCTGGACCGCAACAGGTTCGGCGGAGCCTTCACCGACGACGATGCGGCGCTGTGGTACGCCGAGCAGAAGCTGCGGGACCTGGGCGATCTGGAGAAACTCGTGCGCGATCACCCGGACGGCCGGCTGATGCTGCTCGACCTGCAGTCGGGGGAGCGGACGATGGCCGCGTTCGCGCTCGGTGACCCGGACACCGCCGACCACATCTCCGTCACCACACCGGGCATCGACACGACGGTCCCCTCGCTGCGCGGGATGACCGACGAGGCGGCGGCGCTGAAGGCCGAGACCGAACGGCAATTGGACCTGGCCGACCGCACCGGTGAGACGGTGTCGACGATCGCGTGGCTGGGGTATCAGCCTCCGGCCACCACCGGTCCGGGCAATTACGACGTGCCGTTCCTCGACCAGAATCTCGGGCGCGGATGGCTCGTCGATTCCTGGCAGTCCGACCGCGCGACGGCGGGCGCCCCGAAACTCGCGTCATTCTATGACGGCCTCGACGTCGCCTCGCAGAAACCCGACCCGCACATCACTGCCCTCGGTCATTCGTACGGTTCGTACACCCAGGGCCTGGCGTTGCAGGATCCGGGACCGGGACAGCCCGTCGACGACGCCGTGTTCTACGGCTCGCCCGGGTTCGACGCGAACGACGAATCGGACCTCGGGTTGGCGCCCGGCCACGGATTCGTGATGCGCGCGCACGACGACCCCATCGCCGTGGCAGACGGATTCGGCAGGCTCGGCCCCGACCCGGTGCAGACGCACCTCGAGCAACTGTCGGTGCGCGAGGCTACCACCCCCGACGGCGTGCGGCGGGAAGACGCCGACGGGCACAGCGAGTACCCACGGCCGAGTGGCAACGGAGAGCTGCGGACGTCCGGCTACAACATGGCGGTGATCGTCGCGGGCATGCCGGAACTGGCGATCAGGTGACGGATGGCGGGTGGGCAGTGAAGGCGGTCGCCGTGATCGGTGCGGCGATCCTGACGAGCGGATGTGGTGGCGTGACGGACAACCCGTGCAACTTCAGCGACGAGGAGATCGCGGCGGCGGCAGCGAGCCTGAGCGACCGGCCGACACTCGCGGTCACCGAGCGGCAGGTCACCGATGCGCTGGTGCGGATCAGCGAGGCCGTCGCTGCGATTGCACCGGATGTCCGGTGGCAGTGGCATCGCGAACGCAGCCAGGGCGGCGGATGCCCGGGCCCGTATGCGTACACGGAGGGGCTTTCCGTCACCACGCAGGCATTGCTGTCCGACACCCCGATCGACGACGCGGACTGGCCCGCTGTGCTGGCCGCGGCCCGTGCGATCGCCACCGACGCCGGAATGGACCGACTCGACGTGCACGCCGACCGACCCGGACGCCACGACGTGACGTTCGCCGGTGGAGACGGGAACCGGATCACGTTCGGGACGTACAGGGCAGCGACCATCAGGGGTATCACCGGCTGCCGTCACCCGTGAGTACTTGTCAACGTCCCGCGGTTAAGAAGTACTCACGGGCGGCGGAGCCGCATCGCCGAACGGATCCGACGTGCGGCCGACCAGATCGGCGACCGATTTGAGCACCGCGGTGGGGCGGTAGGGGAACAGTTCCACCGAATCCCGCGTCGAAATTCCGGTGAGGACGAGGATGGTCTGCAGCCCGGCCTCGAGCCCGCAGACGATGTCGGTGTCCATGCGGTCGCCGATCATCAGCGTGTTCGCGGAGTGCGCGCCGATTGCCCGCAGCGCCGAGCGCATCATCAGCGCATTCGGCTTGCCCACGTAGTACGGGTCGCGACCGGTGGCCCTGCTGATCAGTGCCGCAACGGATCCCGTGGCCGGAAGGGACCCCTCTCGGGACGGGCCGGTGGGGTCGGGGTTGGTGGCGATGAAGCGAGCGCCCCTCTCCACCAGACGAATTGCGGTGGTGATCGCTTCGAAGGAGTAGGTGCGGGTCTCGCCGAGGACCACGTAGTCGGGGTCGTTCTCGGTGAGGACGTACCCGATGTCGTGCAGTGCGGTGGTGAGCCCGGATTCGCCGACGACGTACGCGCTGCCGCCGGGGCGCTGGTTCGCCAGGAACGTCGCGGTGGCCAGGGCGGACGTCCAGATCGATTCCTCGGGAATGTCCAGGCCGGTGCGGAGCAGACGGGCGCGGAGATCGCGCGGAGTCCTGATCGAATTGTTGGTCAGGACGATGAACGGGGTACCGGATTCCCGGAGTTCTGCCAGGAACAGGTCGGCCCCGGGGACCAGGTGCTCTTCGTGGACGAGAACGCCGTCCATGTCCATGAGATAGGTCCAGCCCGGGTGCTCTACGTCGTTGCTCACCGACTCAGTATGAGGGAGGGGGAGGGTGCATGCGCGACTATGCGAGCAGGCGGAACAGACCGATGAGGCCGACGACGACGATGGTTCCCCGCAACGCGGTGGGCGACAGCCTGCGGCCGTAGCGGGCCCCGAGGACGCCTCCGAGCAGCGAACCCACCGCGATGAGGCCGGCGGCCGTCCAGCTGATCCGCTCGAAGGCCACGAGCGTGTACGCGGTCGCGGCGACGACGTTGACGATGAGCGAGAGCAGGTTCTTCGCGCCGTTCATCCGTTGCAGGCTCTCCGGCAGGATCGCGCCCATCACACCCATCAGCAGGATGCCCTGCGCAGCGGTGAAGTATCCGCCGTACACGCCCACGGCGAACGTCCCGACGGTCAGCAGGGTGAGGCGCGCCGGGCTCAGGCCGGCCTCGTGGCTGCCGCGCTGCTTTGCCCAGGCCTGGATCTTCGGCTGCAGCACCACCAGGATCAGGGCGAGGATCAGCAGCACCGGGACGACGAGTTCGAACACAGTTTCGGGCAGGTGCAGCAGTAGCCACGAGCCGAGAATCGCACCGCACAGTGACGCCGGTATCTGCCACCGCAGTCGCGGTCCCTGCCCGGCCAGTTCCCGCCGGTAACCCCAAGTGCCGGATACGCCACCGGCGACCAGGCCGATCGCGTTCGACATCGTGGCGGTCACCGGAGGGAACCCGAATGCCACCAGGGTGGGGAAGGTGATGAGCGTGCCGCTGCCGACGATGGCGTTGATCGCGCCCGCGCCTACGCCGGCTACCAGGATCGCGATGACTTCGAGTGGTGTCACCGAGGCGACGTTACAAGGGCGTCGGAAGGCCCGGCAGCCGGGTCGCACCGCCGCGGAAATACAGGGCTGCACGCACAATCCAACCGCATGATTCGCTGCCTGTCAGTACTTCTGCGCACGGTGATTCTTGTGTCCGCTCGACGCCATTTCCCCTGTGTTGCAGGGAAATACCTCGTGTTGACGGGCTTCGGGAATGCGGCTAGTGTTCGCTTCAACCATCCAGAGCGACCGAGAGACCTGGCTCGTTGACGTCGCAGCAACCCTTCCGAATTCTTCGGGTGCGGGTGCTACCGCCGGGATCGATGGAAGGCAGCACATGAACTACCTTGCGCGCCCTGCGTGGCGCAGACGGCACATCGACCTGTGCCGGACCACCTCCTGCCACTGTTGACGAGGTCTGACAGCACGCTCACCGGGCATTTCGCCCGGTGAGCGACTGACGCGCGCCCGCATCCCGCGGAAGACGCGCCCTCCTCCCGTCCCGTTCCAGGTGAAAGGCCGCCTCAGTGATGACTGTCGTAAGTGGTGAGGGAGCGTGAGCGCCCCCGTTCGGGCGCGTTCGGCCGCGCCCCTCGATTCAGTGCCCTCCGGCGACGCGGACGCCGCGCTGGAAGTGGCACGGACGTGGCATCCGTGGCGGTGGATCGTCAGCGCCGCCGTGCTGGTACTGCTCGCCCAGTTCGTCCACGGCCTCGCCACCAACCCGGGATGGGACTGGGCCACGTTCGCCAAGTACTTCACCGCCGGCTCCGTGCTGCAGGCGCTGTGGATGACGGTGAAGCTGACGCTGTGGGGGACGGTCCTCGGATTCGCCCTCGGCGTGGTGCTTGCGGTCAGCCGCTTGTCGCACAACCCGGTCCTGCAGGTGATCGCCTGGGTGTACATCTGGGCCTTCCGGTCGATTCCGCTGATCGTGCAGCTCCTGTTCTGGTTCAACATCACGTACCTGTATCAGACTCTGTCGCTGGGCATTCCGTTCGGACCGGGGTTCTTCACGTTCGAGGTCAACGGCGTCATCAGCGGCTTCACCGCCGCCGTCATCGGGCTTGCCCTGCACCAGGCCGCGTACTCCGCCGAGATCATCCGCTCCGGCATCATCTCGGTCGACCACGGGCAGATCGAGGCGGCGCAGTCGCTGGGCATCCCGCGCCGACGCCAGTTCTTCAAGATCGTTCTCCCCCAGGCGATGCGCGGCATCCTGCCGAACGCCGCGAACGAGGTGATCAGCCTGTTCAAGGGCACCTCGATCGTGTCGACGATGGCGATCGCCGAACTGTTCTACCAGGTTCAGGTGATCTTCGGCCGCAACGGCCGCGTCGTACCGCTGCTGATGGTCGCGACGATCTGGTACATCATCCTGACCACGCTGTTGTCGATCGGCCAGTACTACGTCGAGCGGCACTACGCGCGCGGATCGGCTCGGGCACTGCCGCCGACTCCGTGGCAGAAGCTCACCCGGAAGTTCGCCGAGATCCGTGACGCCGGTGTCTCCGTACCGAGAGGTGCCACGAAATGACGGTCGAAGCCACTCCGGCGGAGTTCGCGGTGGAAGTTCGCGGAGTCCACAAGTCCTTCGGCGCACTCGAAGTCCTGCAGGGTGTGGACCTGCTGGTCCGCAAGGGCGAGGTGACGGTGATCCTGGGGCCTTCGGGTTCCGGCAAGTCCACGCTGCTGCGCACACTCAACCACCTGGAGAAGGTCGACCGGGGCACCATCCGCATCGACGGCGACCTCATCGGCTACCGGCGCAAGGGCAACAAACTCCACGAACTGCGTGAACGCGAGATCCTGAAGCAGCGTTCCCGGATCGGATTCGTGTTCCAGACCTTCAATCTGTTCCCCCACCTCACGGTGCTGGAGAACGTGATCGAGGCGCCGGTGTCGGCGCAGGGCCGCGACCGCGCCGAGGTCGAGGCCGAGGCGATCGCGCTGCTGGAACGGGTCGGCGTGCGCGACAAGGCCCACGAGTACCCGCGACAACTGTCCGGCGGCCAGCAACAGCGGGTCGCGATCGCCCGGGCCCTCGCACTGCGCCCGGCGGTGATCCTGTTCGACGAACCCACGTCGGCCCTCGACCCCGAACTGGTCGGTGAGGTCCTCGCCGTGATCAAACAACTGGCACGGGACGGCGCGACCCTCGTGATCGTCACCCACGAGGTGGGCTTCGCGCGGGAGGTCGCCGACACGGCGGTCTTCATGGACGCCGGCGTCGTCGTGGAACAGGGCCCGCCCTCGCAGGTCATCGACAACCCGCAGCACGACCGCACCACAGCATTCCTCTCCCGAGTTCTCTGATTCTCCACACCTCGGTGTGGATCCCCGAAAGGCACACATGTCCACCGCACGGTTCCGTACGAAGATTCTGGCCTCGGCCCTCACCACCGTCGCGCTGCTCGCCGCCGCGTGCGGGGGCGGCGACGTCGAGGACGAGGGATCGGGGCCGACCTCGGCCGCCGGATACAACCTCACCGCAGACCAGAATCGCATCACCACCGACGAGGTCGAGTCGATCGCCGCGAAGGTTCCCCAGCAGATCCGCGACCGCGGCACGCTCATCGTGACAGGCAGTGCCGGTTCCGCCCCGCCCCTGCGTTTCTACGCCGACGACGACAAGACGCTCATCGGCTCGGAGACCGACTTCGCGTACCTGATCGGCGACGTTCTCGGGTTGAAGGTCGACCTCCAGGCCGCGGATTGGGCGCAGAACTTCGTTCGAATCGACTCGGGGGAGGCCGACGCGTTCATCTCGAACGTCACCGTCACCGAGGAGCGGAAGGAGAAGTACGACTTCTCGACGTACCGCCTCGACACGGTCGCGTTCGAGACGAAGAAGGACAGCGGCATCCAGATCAAGGAGCCCAAGGACGTCGCGGGCCTGAAGATCGCGGTCTCCTCCGGCACCAATCAGGAAGCGCTGCTGGTGAAGTGGAGTGAGCAGAACGTCGCGGCGGGGCTCGAACCCACCGACATCACCTATTACCAGAACGTCACCGACTACTACCTTCCCCTCGCGTCGGGCCGGATCGACGCCTACTTCGGGCCCAACCCGTCCTCGTCGTTCCACGTGGCGCAGGCAGGGGAGAGCGAGATCGCCGGAACGTTCTCGGGGGCAGGCGACGCCCTCCAGGGTGAGATCGCCGTGCTCACCAAGAAGGACAACGGACTGGTGACTGCCGTCAACGAGGCCATCAATCACATCATCGAGAACGGCACGTATGCGCAGGTTCTCGACCGCTGGAACATCGCGAGCGAGGCCGTCGGCACGTCGGTCGTCAACCCGCCCGGACTCCCGAAGACCAGCTGACAGGAGGACCAGTGACCGAGAGGACCGAATCCGTGCAGACCGTGTTCGTCGACCAGGCGGATCCACTGGCCGCGCCGCTGCTCGAAGAACTGGCGATCGAGTACAGCACTCGGTACGGGCGCACCCGCGACGAGATCTACGACGATCTCAGCACGTATCCGGCGGAGGAGTTCGCCGCACCGGGTGGCGCGTTGCTCGTCGTGGTCGAGGAGGGGGCGTCCGTGGCGGGCGGGGCCTTCCGCCGCTACGACGACACGACTGCCGAACTCAAACGGATCTGGACCTCGTCGGCGCACCGCCGCCGCGGCCTCGGACGAATCGTGCTGCGGGAGCTCGAGGCCGAGATCGTCCGGGCCGGTTTCTCCCGCATCTTCCTCACCACGGGGCCGCGGCAGCCCGAGGCGGTGGCCCTGTATCTGGCCGCGGGGTACACGGCACTGTTCGACCGCACCCTCCCACCGCAGGACGTCGGAATCCACGGATTCGAGAAGATCCTGCACACCGCTACCACTCTGCCTTCCGCCTGTGCCGCAAAGGAGTACGAGTCCGTATGAAGTTTCTGCTGATGAGCCTGATCACTCACCAACCGGATCCGGTGACCGGGGAGAAGATCGGCACTGCGGCGAGGCTGCAGGAGGTCGTGGAGTCCGCCGTCCTCGCCGAGCAACTGGGGTACGACGGGTTCGCGGTGGGCGAGCGCCACGAACATCCCTTCCTGTCCTCGTCCCCACCCGTGGTGCTCAGCGCCATCGCGGCGCGCACCAGCACGCTGCAGTTGTGGACGGCGGTCACCACGCTGAGCCTGCTCGACCCGGTCCGTGCGTTCGAGGACTACTCGACGCTGGACAACCTGTCGGGCGGCCGGCTGCAGCTCATCATCGGCAAGGGCAACGGCACCGCGCAGGCGGAGTTGTTCCACGTCACCTCGGACGATCAGTGGGACCGCAACCGCGAGGGCTACGAACTGTTCCGGCAGTTGTGGCAGAGCGAGGACGTCACCTGGGAAGGCACGTTCCGGCCGTCTCTCGAGCACGCTGTCGCACTGCCGCGCCCGCTGCAGCGGCGGATCCGGATCTGGCACGGCAGCGCGACGAGCAAGGAATCGGTGGATCTCGCGGCCCGCTACGGTGATCCGATCTTCTCCGCGAACGTCACTTACCCCATCGACTCGTACGCCGAACTCGTCCGCCACTACCGCGAACGGTGGGCCCACTACGGTCACGATCCCGCCGACGCCCTCGTCGGCGCCGGAACTGCCGGGTTCTACGTGACGCCGAACTCACAGGATGCGCTCGACGTGTGGCGGCCGATTCACGCCGCCCGCCTCGACTTCGCCCGCAGGGCAGGACTTCCGGTGGTGTTCGAAACCGTCGAGGACTTCGTCGAACGCAGCTCCGCACTGATCGGCAGCCCGCAGCAGGTGATCGACAAGGTGCAGCGCTACCACGAGCAGTTCGGGCACGAGGTGATCCACCTGAGCGCCGACCGCGTCGGCAGCGACAAGCAGCACCGCGAAAGCCTGGAGCTGTTCCAGGCCGAGGTGGCACCCGCGCTGCGCGAGACCATTCCGAGCCGCCCCCTCACGGCCGGCACCGAGGAGGAAAACGCATGAGCCTGGTTCTGGGCATCGAACTCGACGGCGAGGGTGCGCATCCCGAAGCCTGGCGACGAGCCGCGCACACACCGGACCGGTTGCTGACCGGGCGAACGGTGGCGGACCGGGTCGCGGCAGCGGAGAACGCCGGTTTCACGTTCGCCTCCTTCGACGATTCGCTCCTGCCGCCCGGCGCGGACGGGGGACCCGTGGGCCGGATCGACGCGGTGAACCGCGCAGCGTTCGTCGCCGCGACCACCAGCACGATCGGTCTCGTACCGGTCGTCGGCACCACATACGCCGAGCCGTTCCACACGTCCTCCCAGCTCGCGACGCTCGACTACGCGTCGCGCGGTCGCGGCGGCTGGATCGCAGCACGCGACACCGACCCGCGGGTCGCGAGCGCCCTCGGCCGGGCCGAGGTCACCGCACCCGCCGACCTCGCGCGGGAGGAACGGGACGCGATCACCGTGGTCCGGGACCTGTGGGATTCGTGGGAGGACGACGCGGTGATCCGCGACCACACCACCGGGCGTTTCGTCGACCGCGACCGATTGCACTACATCGACTTCCAGGGCGAGACCTACTCGGTGAAGGGTCCGGCCATCGTGCCACGACCGCCGCAGGGGCAACTGGTGGTGTTCGGCCCCGAGGGGAACACCGATCCCTCCCTGGTCGACGTGGTGCTGGTGTCCGGACCGACACTCGAGGACACCACCGCGGCCGCCGGGCGCGCGAAGGCAGGCGGCACACCGCTGGTGTTCGCCGAACTGGATGTGGCACTCGGCTCGTCCCCGCCCGCCCCGCCGAGCGGACGGCTGTCGTTCGCCGGCGATGCCACCGGGCTGCTGGAACTGCTGCGCGCACTGGATGCGCACGTCGACGGTGTGCGCCTGCATCCCGCCGTCGTCGACGAGGATCTTCCGGTGCTCGCGCGGTCCGTGCTCCCGGCACTCCTGCGCGCCCGCATCGCCCACCGCCCCGTCCCCGGTTCGACCCTGCGCAGCACGCTGGGCCTCGACCGTCCCGTCACCCGATTCCAGGCCGAGCGCCTCGAAGACTCTTCTCGCTGAAAGGTTGTGGAGAACATGACCGACTACTCGTACGCCAGGCCCGGCGCCCAGGTGCACTTCGGTGTCTTCTTCCAGGGCGTCAATCACACGACGATCTGGTCGGATCCGTCGAGCGGATCGCAGATCGACTTCGAAACGTTCCGGCGGGTGGCACTGACCGCCGAGAGGGGCCTGTTCGACGCCTTCTTCCTCGGTGAGGGCCTGCGTCTGCGGGAACAGGAAGGCAAGATCCTCGATCTCGACATCGTGGGCAGGCCGGACGCGATCACCCAGCTCGCGGCGCTGGCCGGCATCACCCGGCACATCGGGTTGGTGGCCACCCAGAACACCACCTACAACGAGCCGGCCGACCTCGCCCGGCGGCTGTCCGGGCTGGACCTGCTGTCCGGTGGCCGTGCCGGTTGGAACGCCGTCACCACGGACAACGCCTGGACCGGGGAGAACTTCCGGCGCGGCGGCTTCCTCGATCACGCGGACAGATACGAGCGGGCCGGGCAGTTCCTCGACACCGCCCGGACGATCTGGGATGCGTGGGCCGACGGCGCGGTCGCGACGAGTACCGACGCGCCGTCGTGGTCGACGCCGGACGGTGTGCCGGAGGTGTCCCGGCGCACGTCGCAGTTCGACGTCAGGATCACCCCCACGCTGCCGCGCAGCGCGCAGGGGCATCCCGTCATCTTCCAGGCCGGCGACTCACCGGCGGGCCGGGACTTCGCGGCCGCGCACACCGACGTGATCTTCTCCCGGCACGGAACGCATTTCGACGAGGCACTCGCGTTCGCCGACGACATCCGGGCCAGACTGCGCCGTGCCGGGCGCCCCGAGGACGACGTCAAGATTCTGCCGGGCACGCAGATCGTGCTCGCGGAGAACGAGTCCGAGGTCGAGGAGAAGATCCGTTGGGTCCTCGAAGGCCAGTACACCGGGCAGACGGCGTTGTCTCTGGTGGGTCAGGTGTGGGGCCGTGATCTGTCCGATCGCGACCCGGACGGGCCACTGCCCGAATTCGATCCGGTGCCCGCGCCGATCTCGGTCACCCGCGGGGCGGCGCGCGACGGGAAGGATCCGCTCGCGATCGCGCGGGAATGGCGGGCACTGGCGGAGGCGCAGAACCTCTCGCTCCGGCAGGTCGCGATCGCGACCACCCAGCGGTCCGGTTTCGCCGGCACCCCCGGTCAGGTCGCCGACGAACTCACCCGGTGGGTTCGCAGCGGAGCGACGGACGGGTTCAACATCTCGCCGTACCTGGTGCCCGCCGGACTCGACGAGATCGTCGACCTGCTGGTGCCCGAACTGCAGGAGCGAGGCTCGTACCGAACGGAATACGAAGGCTCCACTCTGCGCGAACATCTCGGTCTCCGGCCCGCTCTGTCGCGACGGGAACTCCCGACCCGGCAGGCCGTGGGGTGACGGGGGCCCGTGTGGCGGGGCGACCGGCGATCTCTTACACTCGGTGACGACCATCCAGAGCGACCGAGAGACCTGGCTCGTTGACGTCGCAGCAACCCCCCGCCCTGCGGGTGCGGGTGCTACCGCCGGGATCGATGGAGGAACGATGTTGACCGAAGGTTTCGTGAGCGCCTGGGGGCGTCTCCACGTCGATCTCTGCCGGCTGTCCACCTCGATCTGTCACAGCTGACCTGATACCCCGATCCGTCGGGGTTCCGGCTCTTCACACCGCATCCGCGTCGGATCCGGTGTCCCTCACCTTCCTGTGCGCGTGAGCGCTGCCGAATCGTCTCGGCAGCGCGCACGGCACTTCGAGATCACGGAGTTCTCGGTGCCATCAGTGCTTTTGTCCTCGCCCTACCGCATCGCAGCAGGTATCGGCGCCGCTGCCGTGCTGGCCACGGCGCTCACCGCCTGCGGTGGCGGTTCCAGCAGTTCCTCCGCAGATGCGGGCCCCGCACAGCCGGGCGGCACACTCCGCTACGGCCTCTCCCAGGCACCCACGTGCGCCGACCCGGCGCAGTCGGGCACGAACCAGACGATCTACGTGGCTCGTCAGGTGGTGGACTCGCTCACCGACCAGGACCCGGCAACGGGTGAACTGAAGCCGTGGCTCGCCGAGAACTGGGAAACCGACGCCGACGCGTCCTCCTTCACGTTCCACCTGAAGGAGGGTGTGACGTTCAGTGACGGAACACCTTTCACCGCGGATTCGGTGAAGAGGAATCTCGACGCCATCGTGAACACCCTCTCCGGCGCCAAGGCCCCGCTCGGTGCCAGCTACCTCGCCGGTTACACCGGCACCACCGTGATCGACCCGCTGACCGCGCAGGTCGACTTCGCCGCACCCAACGCGCAGTTCCTACAGGCGTCGTCGACCCCGCAGCTGGGCATCCTGTCCGATGCGTCCGTCGCGAGGTCCGCCGAAGAGCGGTGCACCGGCAACATCTCGGGCACCGGGCCGTTCACGTACGCCGACTACCAGCAGGACAAGTCGGCGACCCTCGCCAAGCGCGCCGGATACAACTGGGGTTCGGACGTGTTCGGCCACGACGGCGAGGCCTACCTCGACACCATCGAGTTCAGTGTCGTGCCCGAATCCGGGGTCCGCACGGGCAGCCTGTCCTCGGGACAGCTGGACGCGATCAGCGACGCGTTGCCGCAGGACGCCCCGCAGATCGAAGGCGCGGGCGGGCAGGTGCTCACCACGTCGAACCCCGGGACGCCGTTCGGTTTCCAGCCCAACGTGACTCGCGGGCCGCTCGTCGATCCGGTCGTGCGCAGCGCGCTGGTCCCGGCGATCAACCGGCAGGAACTGGTCGACACCGTGCTCGGGCCCAACTTCAAGCCCGCCACGAGCACGCTGGCCAGCCGCACCCCCGGCTACGTGTCGCTGCCGGACGTGACGTACGACCCGGAGAAGGCGAAGTCGATTCTGGATCAGGCGGGCTGGGTTCCCGGTGCCGACGGCATCCGGGAGAAGGGCGGTCAGAAGCTGAGCTTCCCCGTTCTGTTCAGCTCGGTGTTCGCCGGTAACCAGGCCATTCTCGAACTGGTGCAGCAGCAGCTCAAAGAGGTGGGAGTGGATCTGCAGCTGAATCTCGTGTCCACTCCTGAGGCCACCGCCCGCCAGAATGCCAAGGACTTCGACGCCACCTACTACAACAGCACCCGCGCCGACGGTGACATCCTCCGCACCCAGTTCGGCCTCGAAGGCCGCAACCTGAACAACCGCGGACCGATTCCCGCGCTCGACGACGTGCTCGCGAAGCAGCTCGCCACCACCGACACCACCGAGCGGAGTTCGCTCGTCGCCGACGCCCAGCAGCAGGTGCTCGACAACGGCCTGTGGATCCCCACGGTGGAGTTGTCGCAGGCGATCGGCGCCGGTCCGAACGTGCAGGACCTGAAGTTCGAGGCCTCGGCCCGGCTCCAGTTCTTCGACACCTGGATCAGCGGACGCTGAGCCATGATTCGCTACCTCGGACTACGTGTGCTGCAGGCGATCGCCGTCCTGTGGGCGACGTTCACCGTGTCGTTCGCCGTGCTGTTCCTGCTGCCGTCCGACCCGGTGAGCATCGCCGTCGACTCGGCGACCACCGGAACGACGGTCGACGCGGCTGCCGTCGCGGAGTTGCAGGCCCGGTACGGCCTCGACCAGCCGGTGTGGGTGCAGTACTGGAACTCCCTGAGCCACGCCGTCCGCGGTGACTTCGGGTACTCGATCGCCACCGGGCAATCGGTGACCGAGGCCATCGGGAACGCGGTGCCCAGCACGCTCGCGCTGGCGTCCGCGGCGCTGGTTCTCGCGGTCGTGTTCGGGGCAGCGGTCGCGTTCCTCGCCACCTACACGAGGGTCCATTGGGTGCGGAATCTGCTGTTCTCACTTCCTCCGCTCGGTGTCGCGGTGCCGACATTCTGGGTGGGACTGATTCTGCTGCAGCTGTTCTCGTTCCGGTTGAAGGCTTTCCCGGCGTTCGGTGACCAGGGGATCGCGACGCTGGTGCTCCCCGCGGTGACGCTCGCGCTGCCGACCGGCGCCGTGATCGCGCAGGTGCTCGCGGCGAGTCTGCAGACCACGTGGCGGCAGCCGTTCATCGAAGCCGCGCGGGCGAAGGGCGCGTCCCGTTGGCAGATCCAGACCCGGCACGCGCTGCGCCTGTCGAGCATTCCCGCGTTCACCATCGCCGGTGTGCTCGTGGGTAATCTGCTGGCCGGATCGGTCGTCGTCGAGACGGTGTTCTCGCGCGCCGGAGTGGGGCGACTCACCCAGACTTCCGTGATGGCGCAGGACATTCCGGTGGTCCAGGGAATCGTGGTGCTGAGCTCCGTCGTCTATGTACTCGTCAATCTCGCCGTCGATCTGCTCTACCCGCTGATCGATCCGAGGATCGTCGAGGGTAGACGCAGTTCCGGCGCCGGCACCACCGCGGGTGTGGAGGAGAAGGTTCATGTCTGACATCCTCACCAGGGAACTGATCGACGAGGCCGAGGGTTTCGGCACTCCACCGATCGACCCGCCTCCCGTGATCGTGTCCGAGTCGGACAGCCGCGGACGCCGCGTGGTGACGTGGTTGCGTCGCAATCTCGCGCTCGTGGCCTCGGCCGCCGTGCTCCTTGTCGCGGTCGGATTCGCGGTGGCGCCGTCGGTGTTCGCGAGCGGCGACCCGCTGGTCGGGGTGCCCGCCCAGAAACTGCAGGCGCCGAGTGCCGCGCATTGGTTCGGCACCGACAACATCGGCCGCGACGTGTATACCCGCGTGGTTCACGGCGCCGGACTGTCGCTGACCGCAACGCTGTTGGCCGTGGGCATCGCACTGGTCGTCGGTTCGCTGATCGGCCTGCTGTCCGGTGCCGTCGGAGGTGCGCTGGACGCCGTCCTGATGCGGGTAGTCGACGTCCTCCTGTCGATCCCCGCCCTGCTGCTCTCGCTCGCACTGGTGACCGCGCTGGGGTTCGGCACCGTCAACGTGGCCATCGCGGTGGGCGTGTCGCTGATCGCGAACTTCGCCCGCGTGATGCGTTCGGAGGTGCTGCGAGTACGCCGGTCGCTGTACGTCGAGGCGGCGTTCGCGTCGGGTGTCCGCTGGCACACGGTGCTGCGCCGCCACGTGCTGCGGAACTCGTACGCGCCCGTCGTGGCACTCGCCGCCGTCGAGTTCGGGATGGCGGTCCTCGCGGTGTCGTCGCTGAGCTTCCTCGGGTTCGGTGCGGTGCCGCCCACCCCGGAATGGGGCTCGCTGATCTCCGAGGGCCGGAACTACCTCGCCACCGCATGGTGGATGACAACCCTGCCCGGACTGGTGATCGTGGCCGTCGTGCTGTCGGCGCACCGACTCGGGCATGCACTCGAACAGAGGGAAGTGCGATGAGTTCGACTACTACTGCGGCAGGCACCACGGCGCCGCTCCTCCAGGTCTCCGGACTGCGGGTGGCGTACGGGAGCGTGAGCGATCCCGTCGTGGCCGTGAAGGGCGTCGACCTCATGGTCTCGCGCGGCGAAGTGGTGGCCGTGGTCGGCGAGTCCGGCTCCGGAAAATCCACCACCGCGCACGCCATCCTCGGACTGCTCAGCGGATCCGGGCGTGCCGTCGCCGGCACCGTCACATTCGACGGTGAGCGTCTCGACACCAAGTCGGAGCGCGCACTCGGGCGGGTCCGCGGCGCCCGGATCGGCCTGGTTCCCCAGGACCCGACGACATCGCTCAACCCCGTCCTGCGGGTCGGCGCCCAGGTGGCGGAGGTGCTCCGGATCCACGGTCTCGCCGACCGGCGGACAGCAGGCATCGAGGCGGTGCGCATTCTCGCCGAGGCCGGGATCGACCGGCCCGAGGCGCGGGCGAGGCAGTACCCGCAGGACCTCTCGGGCGGGCAACGGCAGCGCGTCCTGATCGGGATCGCCTTGGCGTGCAGCCCCGAACTCGTGATCGCGGACGAGCCGACCAGCGCGCTCGACGTCACGGTGCAGCGCCGGATTCTCGATCACCTCGACGCGCGGATCGCCGAGTCCGGTACCGCGGTCCTGCTGATCACGCACGATCTGGGTGTCGCCGCCGACCGTGCCGACCGGATCGTGGTGATGAGCCAGGGTGAGGTGGTGGAAGCCGGTCCCACCCGCGAGATCCTCGAGAATCCACAGCACGAGTACACCCGCACCCTGCTGGCCGCGGCGCCGAGTCTCTCGGTGGGACGGGGGTCCAGCCGCGCCGCGGCGGCGGGCGGAGCCGAACCCGATGTCCTGTTGCGCGTCTCCGGGGTGTCCAAGACGTTCCGGATCGATCGGCGCACGGCCATCGACGCCGTCCAGGACGTGTCGTTCGAGGTTCCGCGCGGGCGCACGCTGTCGCTGGTGGGGGAGTCCGGGTCCGGCAAGTCCACGGTGGCCCGGATCGCGATCCGGTTGGAATCTCCCTCGGCGGGCCGCGTCGAGTTCGACGGCCGGGACATCACCACCCTGCGCGGCGGCGCGCTGCGCGCCCTGCGCCGCCGAGTGCAGATCGTGTACCAGAACCCGTATGCGTCCCTCGATCCGAAGCTGGCGATCGCGGACATCGTGGCGGAACCGCTCGGTGCGTTCGGTGTCGGGACCAGGGCGGAACGGACGGCCCGAGTCGCCGAACTGCTCGAACAGGTCGCGCTGCCGCGCACCTACCTCGAACGCAGGCCGGCCGAGCTGTCCGGAGGGCAACGGCAGCGGGTCGCCATCGCCCGCGCGCTCGCCCTGCACCCCGAACTCGTCGTGCTCGACGAACCGGTGTCGGCGCTGGACGTCTCGGTGCAGGCACAGATCCTCGGGTTGCTCGAGAGCCTGCAGCGGGAACTCGGGCTCAGCTACCTCTTCATCTCACACGACCTTGCCGTGGTCCGGCAGATCAGCGACACGGTCGCGGTGATGCGGTCCGGCCGCATCGTCGAATCGGGCACCGCGGCAGAAGTATTCGACAATCCCCGCCACGACTACACCCGGCAGTTGCTCGACGCCATCCCGGGACGATCCGTCGTGCGCCCACGTTCTGCACAGCTGGAGGAATCGATTCATGCCTGAGCCACACGACCCGCTCGTCGCCGTCGATCTGTACGGTACGGGGATCCATCCGCAGTCCTGGCGCCGTCCGGACTCGCGCGCCGAGGACCTCTTCACCGCCGGCTACTGGACCGGTCTGCTCGGGCAGGCCGACTCGGCCGGAGTGGACCTCGCCTTCGTAGGCGATACCTTCGCGATCGCCACCACGGGACATGCCGATCAGCGTGGGCAACTGGATGCCGTGGCGATCGCGGCACGGGCCGTCGCGTCCACCGAGCGCATCGGCCTGGTTCCCACGGTGACGGTCACCCACACAGAACCGTTCCACGTGTCCAAGGCCATCGCGAGCCTCGACCACGCGTCGCTCGGCCGCGCCGGGTGGCAGGTGGACGTGTCGGCCGGTCAGGCGCAGGCGAATCTGTTCGGACGCAATTATGCACAGGAGGCCGAGAGTCTGTGGGCGGAGGCGGCCGACGCGATCGAGGTCGTCAGTCTGCTGTGGGACAGCTGGGAGGACGACGCCGAGATCCGCGACGTCGCCACCGGCCGCTTCATCGACCGGGACAAGCTGCACTACATCGATTTCAATGGCACGCACTTCTCCGTGAAGGGTCCCTCGATCACGCCGCGGTCGCCGCAGGGGCAGTCGCTGATCGTGATCGGTGCGCGGGACGAGCACTCCACCCGGGTCGCCGCGGCGCGCGCCGACGTGATCCGCATCGGCGCACCCACCGTGGACGCGGCGCGTGACGTCGCGGACCGGGTGCGACGTGCCGCGGTCGAGGCGGGCCGGGCCCCCGCTTCGCTCCGGATCCTGCTGGACGTCGAGGTGGTGATCGCCGAGACCGCCGACACGGCGGAACGCGACCTCGCCCAGCTCGAGAACTGGTCCGGCAGCCGCTACGAGCCGGCGTCGATTCTCCACCGCGGCGCCGCGCATGGACTGTCCCGGCTGATCACCGACGTGGTGGACACCGGGGGCGTCGACGGTGTCACCCTCCGGCCGCTGGCGCTGACGTCCGGCCTGAACGAGATCACCCAACGCGTCCTGCCGCTGCTGCGGCCGGGCGGCCGAGCGTCCGACAGCGGAGTGCTCCGGGAGCGGCTCGGCTTCACCCGTCCCGTCAATCACTTCGCCGGACAGGACTGACCTCATGAGCAACCAGCGCAAGCAGATTCATCTCGCCGCCCACTTTCCCGGCGTCAACAACACCACCGTGTGGAGCGACCCCGCCTCGAAGAGCCAGATCGACTTCGACTCGTTCGTGCACCTCGCGGAGACCGCCGAACGCGGACTGTTCGACTTCTTCTTCCTCGCCGAGGGCCTGCGCCTGCGTGAGCACCGGGGCCTGATCCACGACCTCGACGTGGTGGGCCGCCCCGACACGGTGACGGTGCTCGGCGCACTCGCAGGAGTCACCACGCATCTGGGCCTGGCGGGGACGATCAACACCACGTTCAACGAACCGTACGAGCTGGCACGGCAATTCGCCTCGCTCGACCATCTGTCCGACGGCCGGGCCGCGTGGAACATGGTGACGTCCTCGGACGCGTTCACGGGGGAGAACTTCCGGCGCGGGGGATACCTCGACAAGGCCGACCGGTACGTCCGTGCAGGCGAACTGATCGAGGGCGCCCGCAAGTTCTGGGACAGCTGGGATCAGGATGCGTTGCAGATCGACCGCGCCCGGGGAGTGTTCGCCGCGGACAACTCGATCCGCGACGTCACCCACTCCGGCTCCCAGTTCGACATCCGGGGACGATTCACGATTCCCCGGAGCCCGCAGGGGCACCCGGTGCTGCTGCAGGCCGGTGACTCCGATCAGGGCCGCGAATTCGGGGCCGCGCAGGCGGACGCGATCTTCACCATCCACGGGTCGCTCGAGGACGGCCAGAAGTTCTACACGGACGTCAAGGGCAGGCTGGCGAAGTACGGGCGCAGTTACGACGATCTCAAGGTCCTGCCCGCGGCGACCTTCGTGCTGGGCGACTCCGCGGCGGACGCCGCCGAGCGCGCCGATCACATCCGGCACCAGCAGGTGGGCCCGCAGACGGCGATCGCGTTTCTCGAACAGGTCTGGGGTCGTGACCTTTCCGCATACGACCCGGACGGTCCGCTACCGGACGTCGAACCGGCCGACGACACGAACATCACCCGGGGCCGGGTCCGGCACGCGAAGGACCCCCGCGAGATCGCCGCCGCGTGGCGGGCGAAGGCCGAAGCCGAGAAGCTCAGCATCCGTGAACTGATCATCGCGGTCACCACCCGCCAGCAATTCGTCGGCACCGCCGCTCAGGTGGCCGAGGAGATCGACCGCTACGTGCAGGCGGACGCGTGCGACGGCTTCATCCTGGTACCGCACCTCACACCGGCCGGGCTCGACGAGTTCGTCGAGAAGGTGGTCCCGGAATTGCAGAACCGCGGCAGCTTCCGCTCCGAGTACTCGGGGACGACCCTGCGCAGCCATCTCGGACTGCGCCATCCGCATCACCAGACAGAAGGAGTTCGGGCATCATGACCGCAGTCACGGCAGGCGCGACATTCGAGCAGGGCTGGCAGGACTGGCATTCGGCGCGGGAGGAGTCTTTCCGCGACCCGCTGGGATGGCTGAGTCTCACCGCCCTGCACTGGCTCGTCGAGACCGACACCACGTTCCCCGACCTGCCCGGGAAGTGGCGGGCCGACGCGGACGGGGTGGTGATCACGGCCACCGCCGACGCCGGTCTCGAGGTCGACGGCGACGCGGTCGACGGCACGGCGACCCTCGCACCTCTGGAGGGTGCACCCGGTCTGCTCGTGCGGCACGGGAGCCGCAACATCGAGGTGATCCGGAGGACCGGTGACGTCGCCCTGCGGATCCACGACCCCGAGGCGGGCACCCTCGCCGCGTTCACCGGCATCCCGGCGTTCCCGCCCGCGCGGCAGTGGGCCGTGCCGGCAACGTTCACCCCGTTCCCGCAGTCCCGTGTCGTGACGACGGGTGCGGTCGTCGAGGGTCTCGAGCACCACCACACGGCGCTGGGCTCACTCGCATTCGAGTACGACGGCGCCGCACACGAACTCGTCGCGTTCGCAGGCACGAACGGTGGCCTGCACGTCCTGTTCACGGACGCCACCAGCGGGGTCAGCACGTACCCCGCGGCGCGGTCCCTGGCCGTGGACGCACCCGCCGCCGACGGCCGGGTGATCCTCGATTTCAACCGGGCGGCCAACTTGCCGTGCGCGTTCACCGACTACGCCACCTGCCCGGTCGCGCCCGCCGAGAACCGGTTGACGCTCGCGGTCGAGGCCGGCGAGAAGAACCCGCGGTAGGCATGGCCGAGAAGCGGGTCGTGCTCGGGGCGGCGGCGCCCGTGGGCCGGGCGGACTTCGCCGTCCTCGCGGATGCCGCCCGTACCGCGGAGCGGGGGAGATTCGACTTCTTCCTCGCCGAAGGCGTCACCGCGGCGAACGCGCTGGCCGGGTTCACCGACACGGTGGGGCTCGCGGCGACGCTGGACACGACCTCCACCGAACCGTACGACGTGGCCCGCCGGCTGGCCTCACTCGATCACCTGTCCGGCGGGCGGGCGGCGTGGAACACCTGGGCTTCCGGCGACGAGCGGGCCGCGGAGTTCGTCGACACCGCCTGCACGCTGTGGGATTCCTGGGCCGAGGGGGTCGTGACCGTCGACCGGGATGCGGGGCGATTCGTCTCGGATCCCACCGCAGGCGCGTTCTATCACCGGGGCAGGCACTTCGACATCGGTGGACGCTTCACCGTCCCGCGGAGCCCGCAAGCGCAACCGGTGGTGATCGTGTCGGGTGACGGCCCGGCGGCCCGGGATCTCGCCGCCCGGCACGGCGACGTGATCATCGCGCCGCTCGGCACGTTCGAGGCCGGTCGCGCGTTCTACGACGACCTCGCGCGCCGCACGGTCGAGGCAGGCAGACCCGCCGGTGCGGTGAAGGTCCTGTCCGCCGCGACGTTCGTGGGTACCGCCGCGTCCGTCGCGGACCGGATCGTCCGGTGGGTCCGCGAGGACGCAGCGGACGGGTTCGTCCTGCCCTCTCACCTCACCTCGGACGAACTCGCCCTGTTCGCCGACACGGTGGTGCCGTTGCTGCAGGACCGCGGCGTTCTGCGCACCGAATACACCACCGCCACGCTGCGGCAGCACCTCGGACTCGGTGCCCCGCGCAGCCATCGCGCTGTCAATCCCCGCTCTCTCCAGAAGGTGCCCTCATGACCACTCCGTTGTCCGTCCTCGACCTGTCGCCCGTCAGCGAGGGCACCACCGCCCGCACCGCGCTGCGGAACACCGTCGACCTCGCCCGGCACGCCGAAGCGTGGGGATACAAGCGGTACTGGGTTGCCGAACACCACTTCGTGGGCGTCGCCAGTTCCTCGCCTGCCGTGCTCGTCGGGATCCTGGCCGCGGCGACCAGCACGCTCCGGGTCGGCGCCGCCGCGGTGCAGTTGGGCCACACCACCGCAGCGGCGGTGGTCGAGGCGTTCGGCACCGTCGACGCGCTGTACCCGGGTCGCCTGGACCTCGGGCTCGGACGGTCGGGTCAGCGGCGGGCCGAGGCGCTGAAAGCGGTTGCGGAACGCAACAACCAGCCGACCCCGCCCCGCCGGGAGACGGAGATCCGCGACGGCGTCGTGATCCCGGCGCCGTTCGATCCGTCCGGGCTCCTGCTGTCTCCGCGGCTCGCGGCGGCGCAGTCGGTTCTGCAGCAGCCCGGCGCGCTGTCACCCGCATTCGACCAGCAGGTCGACGACATCCTGGCACTGCTCGGCGGCACGTACCGCACCCCGGACGGGATCGAGCTCCACGCGAGCCCCGGCGAGGGCGCCTACGTCGAAGTGTGGGTGTTCGGCAGCAGCGCGGGACCGAGCGCAGAACTGGCCGGCCGGCTGGGGCTGCCTTTCGGCGCGAACTACCACGTGAGCCCGTCGACAACCATAGAGGCGGTCGAGGCCTACCGCGCCGCGTTCCGCCCGTCGTCGAAGCTGCAGAAACCGTACGTCGTCGTCTCCGCCGACGCGGTCGTGGCGGAGGACGACTCGACCGCGAAGGAACTGGCGTCGACGTTCGCGCACTGGACGCACAGCATCCGCAGTGGGCACGGTGCGATCCCGTATCCGGACCCGGCGCACACGGCACCGCTCGGCGAGACGGAACGCGCGGCGGTCGAGGACCGGCTGATCACCCAGTTCGTGGGGGCACCGGCCACCGTCGCGGACCGACTCGACAGTCTGCGAAGGCTCACCGACGCCGACGAACTGGTGATCACCAGCGTCACCCACGATCACGGCGACCGGTTGCGCTCCTATGAGCTGCTGGCAGCGGAGTGGGGACTGCCGGGCCTGCTGGCCGCCTGAGAGCACGATGATTGAACGCTGGTCCAAATGGGAATCCCAGGCCCATGGACACAGCAAATGCCCCTGTGCCCGAGTCCCGTGACGAGCTGGTCGAGCAGCTACGGCAGTACCTGAGCTCGATCACGTCGACGGAACTCGGCCCCGACGACGACTACTTCACCCTGGGATTGGTGAGTTCGTTGCGGGCCCTGGAGATCGTCACGTACATCGAAGGCTCCCACGACGTCGTGGTCGAGGTGGAGGATCTCGATCTCGACAACTTCCGTACCGCAGCGCGGGTAGCGGGCTTCATTCGGAGAAAGCGGGGCGAGCAGCTTCGTGCGACGGACGGGGCGGCGCCGTGATCGGTATCGACACACTCGTCGCCTCCGCCGAGACGGACGCCGGCACCTGGGACGAGACCGGACTGCCGGTCGATGTCATCGAGGCCGCCGCGCGGGCGGGAGTCCTCGGGCTGGACCGGACGACGGACTGCCGGGGACTCGGCCTGAACGCGGCCGAACTCGGCTCGGTCGCAGAAAGACTCGGGGCGGTCTGCACGTCGTTGCGCTCGCTGCTGACCGTGCAGGGGATGGTGAACGCCGCCCTCGATCGGTGGGGCACCGCCGAACAGCGGGCGCAGTGGGTGCCGGCCCTGGCGACCGGTGAACTCCTCGCCGGATTCGCCGCCACCGAATCCGGAGCCGGCAGCGACCTCTCCTCTGTGACTACCAGTTTCGAGGCGCACGGCTCGGATCACCGGATCTCCGGACGGAAACTGTGGGTCACGTTCGGCGAGGTCGCGGATGTACTGCTCGTCCTCGGCCGCTCGCAGGCCGGGCTGACGACGGCGCTGGTCGAAACGGACGCACCCGGAGTGTCCGTCGAACCGATCCACGGGCAGCTGGGTATGCGCGGCGCCCGGATCGCGCACATCGCGTTGGACGGCGTCGTCGTCCCCGCCGACCACCTGATCGCACCGCCGGGATTCGGACTGTCCCACGTCGTCGGCACCGCCCTGGACCACGGCCGGTACACAATCGCCTGGGGGTGCGCCGGGATGGCGCGTGGGTGTCTCGCCGACGCCGCCGCACACGCGTCCACCCGGGTGCAGGGCAGCGCCGTGCTGTCCGAGCACGACTCGGTCCGCGCGATCATCGGTCGCAGCTGGGTCGATGCCGCGGGGGCTCGGGCGCTGTGCGAACGGGCCGCCGAACAACGCGATGCCCACGAGCCGAGCGCGCTGTTCACGACGATCGCCGCGAAGTACGCCGCTGCCCGCGTCGCCGCGTCGGTGAGCCAGCAGGCGGTCCAGGTGCTCGGGGCCGCGGGGTGCGCCCCCGGCAGCCGGGTGGGTCGCTTCTTCCGCGACGCCAAGGTCATGCAGATCATCGAGGGCGCGACGGAGGTCGCCGAACTGCAGATCGGTGACTACGTGCTCGGGGGAGGTGCGCGATGACGGCCGACCGACCGGTCACGATCGATTCGGTCGCGCTCTGGTTCCCGGACGACGAGGTGACCGTGGCGGGCCTGCCCGAGCTCGACGAACTGCCGATCGCTCAGCGCGAGCACGCATTGTCACTGGGCATCGACACGGTGCGGATCGGAATCGGGCTCTCCGAGGTGGATCTGGCCCACGCCGCGGCGGACGAGGTGCTCCGGACGGCGGGCCTCGACGCCACTCAGCTCGATGCGCTGCTGCTCGTCCAGGGCCGGGTTCCGCAGTATCTGCTCGCGTCCGAGGCGACGCGGCTGCAGCACCGGCTCGGCGCGACCCAGGCGTTCACCACCAGTGTGGGTGACCTCGGGTGCGTGTCCGTCTCGGGGGCGTTCGCGCTCGCGTCGGCGTTGCTCCGCGGCGACTCCCGTTGCCAGAACGTCCTCGTCGTCGCGGCGGCGAAGACACCGACCCGGTCGCGGTACCGGTCGCCGATGACGCTCCTCGGCGACGGCGCCGCCGCGGTCCTGCTGACGACGTCGGGGACCGGGCGCTACGAACTCGTCGACCAGATGATCCGCAGCGACGGGAAATACGCCGACCTGTTCCACATCGACTACCGCGACGTCCGCGAAACCGACTGGGTCGAGGAATGCGCCGACGAACCCACGTACTCGTTCCGCCTCGCGGTCGAGAGCCGGAAGCGGTTCACGGAGATCAACGCGGACCTGCTGGCCCGGAACGGGCTGCAGCAGGACGCCATCGGCGTGTTCCTCATGCAGAACCTGTCGCTCGGCGCGTTCACGTTCTGGCAGGAGGCACTCGACGTCACCATCGATCCGGTCTGCCGCGACAACCTGGCCCGGTTCGGCCACCTCGGATCCGTCGACGTCGCGGCGAACCTCGAGCACGCTGCGTCCGCACAGGCGCCCGGCGACTACTGCGTGATCATGAACAGCAGCCCGGTCGCGGCGTGGAGCAGCGCGCTGCTCCGACGCCTGCCGGATCGACCCGGGCACGGGAAGTGATCGCGATGGAGCAGACGGTCAAGTGCGTGGTCTGGGATCTCGACGACACCATCTGGGACGGCGTCGTCCTCGAACAGGACGCCCCCGTGCCGAAAGCCGACGCCCTCCGCGCCCTGGACGTGCTCGACCGTCGCGGCATCCTGCACGCCGTGGCGAGCCGCGGCGAATACGAACCCGCCGCCGCGCACCTGCGCATGCACGGGATCGAGGAACTGTTCTGCGCCGTCGACGTCGGCTGGGGCCCGAAGTCGGAAGCCGTGCGCCGCATCGCGGACACACTGAATCTGGGTCTCGACACCATCGCCTTCGTCGACAACGATCCCGTCGAGCGGGCCGAGGTGTCCGAGGCGCTTCCCCCGGTGCGCTGTTATCCCGCCGAGCAGATCGCGTCGTTCCCCGACCTTCCCGAGCTGACTCCGCCCGCCGTCACCGAGGAGGCGAGGCAGCGGAGGTCGCTGTACCGCGCCGAACGGATCCGTCAGGTGAGCGAACAGGAGTTCCACGGGTCCAACTCCGAGTTCCTGGCCTCGCTCGAACTTGTCATGACGGTCCGCCGCGCGACCGAGGACGACCTCGAACGCGCCCACGAACTGACCGTCCGGTCTCATCAACTCAACACGACGGGCCGGACTTTCGGCATCGACGAACTGCGCCGGCTGTGCGCCTCGGACGACCATGAGGTGCTCGTGGCGTCGCTCGGCGACCGATTCGGCGGGTACGGCACGATCGGTCTCGCGGTCTCCGAGATCCGTGGCGACGATTCCGTCCTGCAACTGCTGCTGATGTCGTGCCGGGTGATGTCCCGTGGGGTCGGGACGGCGCTGATCCGGCACGTCGTCGAGCGGGCCCGCGCGCACGGAAGGCGGGCGCTCGCCGAGTTCGTGCCGACGGACGTCAACCGGGTCATGCTGGTGACCCTGCGATTCGCGGGCTTCGACGTCGTCGACCCGAACCCCGATCGGATACTGCTGCTGTGCAATGACGTTCGCAGTACTGCGGCGCCGAACGCCGACCACGTCGCGGTCCTCTCGGGAGACGTGGCGCCATGACGGACGTGGTCGCGAACGGTGGGGTGATGTCCGGGATTCTCCGCCAGTGCGCGCGGGTTCCCGGCCGGATCGCGATCGTGGTGGGCGAGCGGTCGCTGACGTACCGCGAACTCGACTCGGCGAGCGAGGCACTGGCGCGGCAACTCGCTGCCCTGGGCGTGCGGCCGGGCCAGGTGGTGCTGATCCACCAGCGGCAGAGCGTCGAGACGGTGGTCGGGATGATCGCCGCGCTGCGACTGGGTGCGGCCTGGTGCGTGATCGAACCCGGACACCCGGTGGTTCAGCTCCGCGCACTCCTCGGCGACATCGACTGCGGTGCCATCGTCTTCGGGTCCACCGATCCGAAGACGCCGCCGGAGTCGGTCCGGGACCTGGCCCGGAGTGCGGGCGGACGTGTTCCCGCACTGCACGACCGGGACGCCGACCACCCGCCCGTCGCCGAACCGGCCGATCTTCCCGAGGACGTGCCCGCGGGCACCGCCGCCTACGTGATCACCACGTCCGGGTCGACCGGCGTCCCCAAGGCTGTCGTCGCGAGCCGCGCCAACCTCGCGAACATGGTCGACGGGCGCAATTATGACTACGACGACGGCGACCTCGTCACATTCTCCGCGTTCCGCCTCACGTGGGACGGCTCCCTGCTGAAAACGCTGTGGGCGTTGTGCACCGGCGGCACCAGCGTGCTCCCGGACGCTCGCGCACTGATGGACGCCGAGGCGGTCGCCGCGCTCGCCCGGACGTGGCAGACCACCCACCTGGTCGCGACCCCGTCCTTCTACCGGCTGCTGCTGCCGCATCTCACCCCGCTGCGCGAACGTCTGCGGTTGGTGACGCTTGCGGGAGAGGCACTTCCGGGCACGCTCGTCGAACAGCATCGCGCGGTGCTGCCCGGGGTCCCGCTGAGCAACGAGTACGGTCCGACCGAGACGACCGTCAGCTGCCTGGCTCATCCGGTGCGCGACGTGCCCGCCTCGATCGCGCCGATCGGCAGACCATTGGGGGCGAGCACGGCCTACGTCCTCGACGCGAAACTGGTCGAGGTGCCGTACGGAACGGTCGGGGACCTGTACGTCGGCGGTCCGCAGATCTCCGAGGGCTACGCGTCCCGCCCGGCCGTCACCGCGGCCCGCTTCGTCGCCGACCCCTTCGCGGAGCGGCCGGGCGCCCGGATGTATCACACGGGTGACCTCGCGCGCGTCGATCCGCACGGCGACATCGAATTCTGCGGCCGGTTCGACGGACAGGTGAAAGTGCGTGGCGCCCGGGTCGAGAGACACGCGGTGGAGGCCGTCCTGGAGGGTCACCCCGCGATACACCAGGCCGTGGTTCTCGCGACCGCAGACGAACACGGGGAGACGGCCTTGACCGCGTTCTGGGTGCCCGCGGCCGCAGCGACCGTACTGCCCACGCCGCGCGACCTGATCGCGCACTGCGCCGAGCGGCTCGTCGCGCAGGCGGTGCCCGACCGCTTCCTCGCGCTCGGCGCCCTTCCGCTCGCACCGAGCAGCAAGGTGGACGAGGCGGCGTTACGCCGCCTGCTGCCCGGCGGAGGTGGTGGCGTTGCGTGAGCACCATACCGAGGCCGCCGGCAGCGCGGAAGCACCGTTCCCGCTGTCGTCGGCCCAATACGAGGCGTGGCTGGCCCAGCAACTGGCCCCCGACGTGCCGCTGTGCATCGCCCAGTACGTCGAGGTGCACGGCGACCTGGACGTCGACCTTCTGCGCGAGGCCACCGTCGCGACCGCCGACGAATTCGGATCGCCCTTCCTCCGGTTGATCGACAAGGACGGTCAGCCGTTCCAACTGGTCGACCCGTCGACGGACCGGTCGATCGGCCTGATGGACTTCCGCGGGGACGCCGAACCGGTGGACGCCGCCCGCCGATGGATGCGCGCCGACTGCGAGACCCCGCTGGATCCGACTCGCGACCGCCTCGTCGAATCGTCGATTCTTCGCGTCGGTGACGCGCACTACCTGTGGTACAGCAAGATTCACCACGTCGCCCTGGACGGTTACGGTGCGATGACGATGCTCAACCGCATCGCGGCCCGGTACACCGCGGAGGTGCTCGACCGGGAACTGCCGCCCAACGAGGCCGTGGACCCCCGGCATCTGTACGACGCCGATCAGCAGTACCGGTCGTCGTCCCGCTTCGCCGCGGACCGGCAGTTCTGGGCCGAACGGGTCGGCGGTCTCGGACCCGGATCGAGCCTGGCCCGACGGACCGGGCCCGCGGTCGCCACGAGCACCGACGTCACCGCGCCCCTGCCGGACGCGGCGGAGCGAGCGCTCGGCGACGCCGGCGCCCACGGGACCGCGAAGATCATCGCCGCGTTCGCCTGCTACCTGTCGAGGACGACGGGACGCCGGGACGTGCTCGTGAAGATCCCGGTGTCGGCACGCACCACCGCGACCCTGCGACGGTCCGGCGGAATGGTGGCGGGCGTCGTGCCGCTTCCCGTGCAGATCCGCCCCGGGGACACGGTGGGGCAGCTGGTGGCGCGGGTGCAACTCGACCTGATGGGCGCGCTGCGACACCAGCGTTTCGGGCTCGGCGACATCCGGCGCGACGCGGGCGCCGGTGCCACGGAGACGCTGTCGGGACCGATGGTCAACGTGATGCTCTTCCACCAGGAACTCGCTCTGGGGCCGCTCGTCGGCGAGTACCACATCGTCACGTCCGGGCCGGTCGAGGACCTGCTCGTCAACGTGTACCGGAGCGGCACACCGGTCCGGACCTTCGTCCACTTCCTGGCCAACCCCAACCGGTACGACGCCGACGAGGTCGGCGAACACCACCGGCAATTCCTGGAACTGCTGGGCGACTTCGTCGCGGCCGACGCGGACGCCGCGCTCAGCACCGTCCACGAGGAGACGGCCCGGATCGACTTCTGGACGCGCACATTGGCGGACGCACCCCCGGTGCTGGACCTGCCCACCGACCGTCCGCGGCCCGCGCGGCCGTCCCACCGCAGCGCCGCCGTCGATGTCGCACTCGACCCGGATCTGCGGCGCACCCTGGAAGCGTTCGCCGCCGGACACCGCACGGACGCCGCCACCGTGATCCATGCGGTGCTGGCGCTGGTGCTGGCACGATCGGCTCGGACCGACGACGTCGTCATCGGCACGGGGACGGAAACCGACCCGGTGGTGTTGCGGACCCACGTGCGCGGCTCGGACCGCTTCGGCGAGTACGTCGGCACCGTGCGGGACGCCGCCGCGGAGGCCTTCGCCCACCGCGGTGTGCCCGCCCGGCGAATCGCGGACATCCTCGACCCACCGCGGTCCACGTCACACGCACCGCTCTTTCAGGTACTGCTCGAATTCTCGGACCAGGCAGCGGAACTCGGCGACCTCGACCTGCGCGTGACGGTGTCGGGCACGACGGCCCGATTCGCCTACGCGACAGACCTGTTCGACGCCGCCACCGTTGCGGGAATCGCTCGGCGGTTCGTGCGGACCACCGAGGCCGCCGCCGCGGATCCGTCCGTCGTGATCGGCGACATCGACCTGGTCGGATCGGCCGAACGCGCTCTGCTGCAGGACTGGTCGTCCCGTCCGGCGGATGCCGCCGACGAGACGACACTCGGTGCGCTGTTCGCCGCCCGGGCAGCGCGGAGCCCCGACGCCATCGCCGTCGTGTCGGGCGGCGAGCGCATGAGTTACGGCGACCTCGATACCCGGTCGAACCGCCTTGCACGGCACCTGCTCGCGCGGGGCGTGGGTCCGGAGTCGTCGGTCGCGGTCGCGATGCCGCGATCGGCGGCGCTCGTCGTCGCACTCGTGGCGATCGTCAAGGCCGGGGCCGCCTATCTCCCCATCGACGCGGACCATCCCGGTGAGCGCTCGGCGCTCGTCCTCGACGACGCCCACCCGGTGTGCACTCTGGCCACCCGGGACACCGCACAGTCGCTGCCGGCATCGGACATTCCCGTCCTGCTCCTCGATTCGACGGACACGGATCTCGGCGGCAGCTCCGCGGACCCGCTGACCGACGCGGAACGGGCACCGGACGATCCGGACTCGTCGGCCTACGTCGTCTACACGTCGGGATCGACGGGACGGCCGAAGGGCGTCGCGGTGTCGCACCGCAACGTGGTCTCGCTCTTCACGAGCACCCGGGACCTGTTCCGGTTCGGGGACACCGACGTGTGGACGATGTTCCACTCCCCGGCATTCGACTTCTCGGTCTGGGAGTTGTGGGGCGCGCTGCTGCACGGCGGGACGCTCGTCGTCGTCGACTTCGACACCACCCGGTCGCCCGCCGCGTTCCTCGCGCTGCTGCGCCGCGAACAGGTGACGGTGCTGAGCCAGACCCCGACGGCGTTCTCGCAGCTGATCGAGGCCAACGACACGGAGGACGGCGCCGGCCCGCCGCCGCTGCGCTACGTCGTGCTCGGCGGCGAGGCGCTCGACTTCGGGCAGCTCGAACGCTGGTACTCACGCCACGGCGAGGACGCGCCCGTGCTCGTGAACATGTACGGCATCACCGAGACGACGGTGCACGTCACGCACCTCCCGCTCGGTCGCGGGCTCGCCGCCGCCGCGTGGACGAGCAAGGTAGGGCGGCCGATCCCCGGATTCCGGGTGTCGGTGCTGGACGCGCGGCTGCATCCGGTGCCGGTCGGTGTGGCCGGCGAACTGTACGTGGCGGGACCGCAGGTCGCGCGCGGCTACCTGGGCCGCGCCGGGCTCACGGCGTCCCGCTTCGTCGCGGATGCGTCGGGCGCCCGGATGTACCGGACCGGGGACGTCGTGCGGTGGCGACGCGACGGGAGTCTCGACTACCTCGGACGCGACGACCTCCAGGTCGAGATCCGCGGATTCCGGGTGGAACTCGGCGAAGTGGAATGGGTGCTGGGCCGGTGCGACGGGGTCGCGCAGGCAGTGGTGACCCTGCACGAGGATCCGGTGACCGGCCCGGCTCCGGCGGCGTACGTGGTGCCCGAGCCGGGTGCGACCGTCGACACGGAGGCCGTGCTGGAATTCGCCGGAACCGCTCTGCCGTCGTACATGGTCCCGGCCTCGGTGACGATCCTCGAGCGGCTCCCGCTCACCGTCAACGGGAAACTGAACCGGGCGGCACTTCCGGCGCCCGTCACGGCTTCCCGCGCCGAATTCGCGGCGCCGGGCACTCCCGTCGAGGAGTCGCTCACCGTCATCTTCGCCGCGCTGCTCGGCGTGCCCGCGGTCGGGGTCGACGACGACTTCTTCGCGCTCGGCGGCAACTCGCTGATCGCGGCGAAGGTCGTGGCGCGGATTCACGGTGTGCTCGGTGCGGGTGTGGGAGTGCGTGACGTCTTCGAGGCGCGGACGGTGCGGTCGCTGGCGGCACGGGTGAGCCGAGCGGCATCGGCGGACCGGCCGCCGCTGGTGGCGATGGACCGTTCCGCGGCGGCGCCGGTGTCCCTCGCGCAGACGCGGATGTGGTTCCTCGACCAGTTCGACACGACGTCGCCCGCCTACAACATCGCGGCGGCCTTCCGATTGCGCGGCCACCTCGACGTCGCGGCGCTGCACACGGCGCTGACGGACGTCGTGGACCGGCACGAGGCGTTGCGGACGATCTTCCCGATGCGGGGCGACACGCCCGTGCAGTCGGTGATCCCGGCGGCGGAGGCGGTGCCCCGTCTCCGCGCGGTCACGGTGTCGGGGGAGAGCGACCTCCGGGACCGGCTCGCGGCGGCGCTGTCCGCGGGCTTCGAGGTGACCGCGCAGGTTCCGTTGCGGGCGCACCTGTTCGAGGTCGGTCCGCGAGATCACGCCCTCGCCCTGGTGGTCCATCACATCGCGGCGGACGCGCTGTCGCTGGGCCCGCTCGCCCGGGACATCACGTCCGCGTACACCGCCCGGGCGCGGGGCCACGCGCCGGCCTGGGTGCCGCTTCCGGTGCAGTACGCCGACTACAGCATCTGGCAGCGGGCGCTGCTCGGATCGGAGGACGATCCCGGCTCCCTGATGTCCCGCCAGCTCGGGTACTGGCGTTCCGCGCTCGCCGACGCGCCGGTCGTGACGGACCTGCCGATGGATCGCGCACGTCCCGAACACCGGTCGCTCGCCGGCGAGCGGGAGTCGTTCGACATCGGGGACCGCCTGCACCGGAAGGTGGTCGCCCTTGCACGCGAACACGATGCGACCGTGTTCATGGTGACGCACGCGGCATTCGCGGTCCTGGTGTCCCGCTTGGGAAGCACCACCGACGTGGTGATCGGATCCGCGGTGGCGGGACGCGGTGAGGCCGTCCTCGACGACGTGGTGGGGATGTTCGTCAACACCCTGGCACTGCGCACCCCCGTCCACGGCGCCGAGTCGTTCACCGCGCTGCTCACCGCCGTGCGGGACCGCGACCTGGAGGCGTTCGCGCACGCGGAGGTGCCGTTCGAGCGGGTGGTCGAGGCGCTCGCTCTCCCGCGCACCACGGCCCACGCGCCGTTGTTCCAGGTGCTGTTCGAATTCCAGGACGTCGTGCGGCCCACTCCGAGCCTGCCGGAACTGGAGGTGGCGGAGATCGACCTCGGCGTCTCCGTCTCCACCTTCGACCTGCAGCTGACCCTGGCCGAACGATTCGGAGAGGACGGGTCGCCGGCCGGGATCAGCGCGGGATTCACCTATGCCACCGATATCTTCGACGCCGCGACCGTCCGCAAGTTCGCCGAACGATACGTACGGTTCCTCGACGCGGTGGTCGCCGACCCGGACGTTCCCCTGGCCCGATTCGATCTGCTGTCCCCCGGCGAGCGCGAGGCACTCGTCCCGGTGCGCGGGCGGCCCACCGGCACGACCCGGCTGCTGCCGGAGATCCTCTCCGCCGCGGCCGCCCGGGACCCGCACGCCGTCGCGCTGTCGTACGGCAACGCGGTGATGTCGTATCGCGAACTCGACGACTGGTCGAACCGCCTGGCCTGGGTGTTGATCCGCCGCGGAATCGGACCGGAGGATCACGTGGCGATCGGGCTCGTCCGATCCGTGGAACTGGTGGTGTCGGTGTGGGCGGTGGCGAAGTCGGGTGCGTCGTTCGTCCCGGTGGATCCGAGTCTGCCGCCGGGGAGGATCGCCGACATCCTCGCCGACTGCGGGGCGGTGGCGGGACTCACGGTCGCCGAACAGCGCGACCGGATGCCGGACGGCGTGGAGTGGCTGCTCCTCGATTATCCGGGCCCGACGCGGCGATGGGAGTCCCGTCCGATCACCGACGACGACCGGGTCGTGCCGCTGAGACCGGGCCATCCGGCGTATCTGATGTACACGTCCGGATCGACGGGGGCACCGAAGGGCGTCGTGATCCCCCATGCGGGATTGCAGAACTTCACGATCGATCAGCGCACCCGGTACGCGACGACGAATGCCTCGCGTGTCCTGAATCTCGCGTCGCCCGGGTTCGACGCGACGATGCTCGAATACCTCGCGGCGTTCGGCGCCGGTGCGCGACTGGTGATCGCGGCGCCGCACGTCTACGGCGGCGCCGCACTGACGGAACTGCTGGCGGCGGAGAGGATCACGCACGCGTTCGCCACCCCCGCGGTCCTGGCCACGATCGACCCGCGAGGTCTGCGGCTGCTCCGCACGCTCGTCGTCGGCGGCGAACGCTGCCCGCCGGAGTTGCTGGCCCGCTGGGCGTCCGGGCGCACCCTGCTCGTCGGCTACGGTCCGACCGAGACGACGGTGATGTCGAACATCGGCGACCCGATGACACCCGGCGACCCCGTGCGGATCGGCCACCCGATGCGCGGTGTCCGCGAACTCGTCCTCGACGAGTGGTTGCGTCCCGTGCCGGTCGGTGTGGTGGGTGAGCTGTACGTGCTGGGCGAAGGTCTGGCGCGTGGCTACCACCGGCGGGCGGGAGTGACCGCCGCCTCGTTCGTGGCGAACCCGTTCGACCACCCGGGATCACGCATGTACCGCACCGGCGACCTGATGCGCTGGACGAAGGACGGTCGGCTGGAATATTTGGGCCGCAACGATTTCCAGGTCAAACTGCGCGGCCAGCGGGTCGAGCCGGGGGAGGTGGAGGCGGCGCTCACCCGCTGCCCCGGTGTCGCGCAGGCGGTGGTCGTGGTCCGCCACACGCCCGCTGCCGAGGCGGTCCTCGCCGGATACGTCACGGCAGAGGACGGCGCAGACCTCGACACGAGCGAGGTGATGCAGTTCGCCGGATCCGTCCTCGCGCCGTTCATGGTGCCTGCCTCGGTGACGGTCCTCGACCGACTGCCGCTGGGCGCCAACGGCAAGGTCGACCGGCACGCACTGCCGGAGCCCGAATTCGCACCCCGCATCTTCCGTGCCCCCGCCACCCCGTTCGAATCCGCGGTGGCCGACGTGTTCGCCGAGGTACTCGGGACCGGCGTCGTCGGAGCCGACGACGACTTCTTCGCGGCCGGAGGCAACTCGCTGACCGCGACGCAGGTGGTTGCGCGGATCAACTCCGCGCTCGGCACGGACGTCGGTGTGCGGGACGTGTTCGAGACCCCGACCGTGCGGGCGCTCGCGACACGGATCGCGCGCGAGACCGCGGGCGGCGAGGCCCGGCCTGCGATCGCAGTGCCCCGGCGCCCCGACCCGGTGCCGCTGTCGTGGGCGCAGCACCGGATGTGGCTCCTCAATCAGTTCGACCCGTCCTCGCCCGCGTACAACGTCGCGATGATCGTCCGGCTGTCGGGTGACCTCGACGCCGACGCACTGGCCGCCGCCCTCGCCGACGTGGTGGACCGGCACGAATCGCTCCGCACCCGGTACCCGTACGGCGATTCGGGACCCACCCAGGTGATCGTCGGTGCGGGCCACGTCGCGCAGCTCACCGTGTCGACGTCCGACGATCCGGTACGCGAACAGATCTCGGAACTCGTGTCCGCGGGTTTCGACGTCGCCACCGAAGTCCCGATGCGGGCCAGGCTGTTCGAACTCGGCGACCGGGAGCACACCCTCGTCGTCGTGGTGCACCACATCGCGGCCGACGGGTTCTCGATGGTTCCGCTCGCCCGCGACGTGATGACGGCCTACACCGCGCGGTCCGAGGGCTGCGCGCCGGGATGGGAGCCGCTGCCGGTGCAGTACCCCGACTACACCGTGTGGCAGCGGGAACTCCTCGGCTCGGAGGACGACGCGGACTCCCTGCTGTCGCGGCAACTGGACTACTGGCGATCCGCCCTCGCCGACGCGCCCGCGGTGAGCGCGTTGCCTGCGGACCGTGACCGTCCGCCGAGGCGATCGGCCACCGGCGACCGGGTGACGTTCGGGATCGGCGCCGACCTGCACCGGGACGCGGTGGCGTTGGCGCGGACCCGCCGGTGCACCGTGTTCATGGTCGTGCACACGGCCCTCGCCGTGTTGCTGGCCCGCTCGGGCGGTACCGGCGACGTGGTGATCGGGTCGCCGATCGCCGGCCGCGGCGAGGCCGTCCTCGACGACGTGGTGGGAATGTTCGTCAACACGCTCGTGCTGCGGACCGACGTGTCGGGGACTTTCGACGATCTGCTCGCCCGGGTCCGCGAGACCGACCTCGCGGCCTACGCCCACGCGGACGTGCCGTTCGAGCGGGTGGTGGAGGCGCTGAACCCGCCTCGGTCCCAGTCGCATTCACCCCTGTTCCAAGTGTTGCTCGAGTTCCGGAACACCGAACATCCCGATCTCGCCCTCCCGCACCTGGAGGCCGAAGTTCTCGAACCCGATGTCGAGGTGTCGCTCTTCGACCTGCAGCTGACGGTGCGCGAGCGGTACGACGAGGCCGGAACACCGGAAGGGATGACGGCGGGATTCACCTACGCCACCGACCTCTTCGATGCGGCGACCGTGCAGGCCCTGGCCGATCGGTTCACCCGGATCCTCGCTGCGTTCGTCGCGGATCCGACAGTCGCCGTCGGAGACGTCGACGTGCTGGCCCCGGACGAGCGCACCCGGATTCGCGAATGGAGCGCGGCGGCCGAGACCGTCGTGCTCGATCCCCGGTTGCAGCTCACCCCCGAAGGCGTGACCGGTGCGGTGTACGTGGCCGATACGCGGGAGCACCACACCTCGGCAAGGGCGGCGGCCGCGACGTTCGTGGCGAATCCGTTCGGCGTCCCGGGCTCCCGGATGGTCCGGACCGGCGCGCTCGCACGGTGGAACCGGTCCGGACGACTGCTGAGCGTAGGCGCCACCGGGCGTCCGGCGCGGTCGGTCACGGACGTCGTGGCGAGTCATCCGGCGGTCCGCGAAGCGGTGGTCCTCACGAGCGCGACGGGTGTCACCGCCTTCTGGGTCCCGGCAGCCGCGGCGGCCGTGCTACCGATGGCGGACGACCTGCGGGAGTTCAGCGCCGGGCGGCTCGACGCCCGATCGGTTCCCACGCGATTCGTCGCACTCGGTGCCGTCCCGCGGACGGCGGACGGCGAGGTGGACGAGAACGCGCTGCGCGCACTCGTCTCCGAGGCAGCGCCTGCGCCCGGCGAGTCGCGGCAACGCTGGACGACGCTGCAACGGTCGGTCGCCGAGCACTGGGCGGCCGTGCTGGGGCACGACGACTTCGGTCCCGAAGACGGGTTCTTCGACGTCGGCGGCAACTCGCATCGCGTCGTGGAACTGCAACGTCGTCTCGACGAACGCTGGCCCGGGGCTCTGCGGGTGGGCCAGCTGTTCGACCTCGTCACCGTGGCGGCGCAGGCCGAGGCGATTTCGCAGTCCACCGACACGAGCGAGGCGTCCGCGCCCGCCACCTACGAGTTCTGACCAGCCGGGAGGAGGCAACCGTGACCGTGCGACATCCCACACCGGATCCTGCACCGGGCGACGACGACATCGCCGTGGTCGGCATCGCCGCGCGCTACCCCGAGGCCGCGAACCTGGCGGAGTTCCGCGCCAATCTCGCGGCGGGCCGGGATTCGGTGCGCCCGCTGTCGCGGTCACGGGCGAAGGCGACCGGGCTGGGACCTCCCTCCCACTACCACGCGATGGGTTTCGTCGAGGACATCTCCACGTTCGACTACGCCTTCTTCACCCTGTCGAAACGGGAAGCGACGCTGATCGACCCGCAGCAGCGGCTCGCACTGGTCCTCGCGTATCAGGCGGTCGAGGACGCCGGATACTCGGTGGCGGAGTTCCGCGACAGCGCGACGGCGGTGGTGTTCAGCGCCGCCACCTCGACGTATCCGGCGATGTGGGCGGAACCGGGTGTGCTGAGCACACTGGGCAACGTTCCGTTCGCCGTGCCGGCCCGGATCGCCTACCAGCTCGGCCTCACCGGCCCCTGCTACGCCGTCGACTCGGGTTGCAACGGGTCGCTGATCGCGGTGCACCACGCCTGCCGGGAGCTGCGGTCGGGTGACGCCGACTTCGCCCTCGCAGGCGGAGTCAGTCTGCGGGTGAACGGTCTCCGCGCCGACATGGCGGAGGGATCCGCGGAACTGATGTCACCCGGCGGGCGTTGCCGCGCGTTCGACGCGAACGCGGACGGCACCGCGGTCGGGGAGGGCGGTGCGGCGCTCCTCCTCACCACGATGGCCCGCGCCCGCGCCGACCGCGTCCCCGTCCACGCCGTGATCCGCGGCACCGCAACGGTGTCCAGCGGGCATTCGTCCGCGACGATCAGCTCCCCGAGCGCCCGGGCGCAGGTGGCCGTCATCTCCCGGGCCTGGCAGAAGGCGGGTCTCACCCCGGACGATGCCGGGTACCTCGAGGCCCACGGATCGGGAACTCCACTCGGCGACGCGGTCGAACTCGAAGGGATCACGTCCGCGTTCCGGGGCCGTCCCGGCGTACTGCCGATCAGTTCGGTGAAGACCAACATCGGTCACCTCGATCACGCCGCCGGGGTGTCCGGCCTCGTGAAGGCGATCCTGGCCGTCGAGCACGGCGAGTTGTACCCGTCGCTGCATTTCGAACGACCCACCGGTGGAGTCGACCTCGCGGGCAACGGAATCGAGGTGGTCACCGAGGCCCGGACGTGGAGCGACGAGACCGGACCCCGGCGGGCGGGGGTGAGTTCGTTCAGCCTCGGCGGCATCAACGCGCACTGCGTGGTGGAACAACCGCCCGCGCGTGCCACCGGATCGCGCGCCGGCACTACGAGTCGACTGGTCGGGGTGTCGGCGAAGAGCGTGGGCGCCCTCGCCACGCTGTGTACGGAACTGGCGACGGCCGTGCGCGGGCACGACCTCGACGATGTGGTCTTCACCCTCAATCACGGCCGCCCGCACCACGACCACCGGGTGGCGGTGCACGCACGCAGCATCGCCGAACTCGCGCAGTCGCTCGCTGCCCGCGCCGCCGAACTCGACGCCCGCGGCGAGGACTCCGCACCGACCACCCGGCAACGCCCCGCCGTGGCGTTGCTGCTGTCGCCCGACCGGATGCCGCCCGCACTGCGCGGAGGCACCCTGCCGTCGGAGCTTCCGGCCACCGGCGACGAGGCGGACCTCCTCGCCGGCCAGATCGCCGTCCACCGTGACCTCCGGGCCGCGGGCGTCACCGTCGACGCCGTCCTCAGCGGCGGCGTGTCCCGGTACGCGGCCCGGTATCTGCGGGACACACTGTCGGCGGTGGAGGCTGCAGACATCGCCGCCGCGGCCGCGGACCCCTCGATCGACACCGACCGGCTCGTCGCCGTCGCGAAGGGAATGCTCGCGGACGGCCCCGTCGTCTTCGTGGAGCCGAGCCCCGAGGGACGCCTCGGCGCACTGCTCGCCGACGCTCTCCGCGACACGCCGGACGTCGACATACTCCGTGCGCCGGACACGTCCGACGCGGTCACCCATCTCCTCGCCCGGCTGTACGAGCGCGGAGTCGACCTCGACTGGGCGGCCGTCGACCGTGGTGACGACTCCGCCTGGCGAGTGCGCCTACCCGGCCACCCGATGCGCGGTTCGCGGTGCTGGTTCGACCTCCCGGGCCAACCCGACTGGGACGACGCCGCGGACAATCCGTCGGCGGAACCGAGCCCGCAATCGGTGACGGCCGCGCCGGAAGACAGCCTCGACTGGTTGCAGACGACACTGCGCGAGTTGCTCCACAGCGAGAGGGACGTCGGCGCCGACGACGACTATTTCGACCTCGGTGGAAACTCGCTCATCGGCATGCAACTCGTCGACCGGGTGTCGGACCGATACGGGGTCCGGCCCAAACTCATCGACCTCTACGAGCGGCCGAAGGTCGCAGATTTCGCCGCACTCCTCGCGGACGGCACGTCCGCGTCCGGTGGGCTGCCTCCGATCATGCCGCGGGGGCGGCACGTGATGTCGTTCGGTCAGGTACGCATGTGGTTCCATCACCAACTCGACGCCGACACGACCATCTACAACCTGCCGATGGTCAGCGAATTGCACGGGCCGATCGACGAATCCGCCGTCCGGGGAATGTGGGACGACCTCGCCGCACGGCACCGGGTGCTGCTGTCCAACTACGTCGAGGTCGACGGGGAGCCGGAACTGCGGATCCGCGAAACCCTCGGCGACTTCTTCCGCACCGCCGACGTGTCGGGCGAACCGGATCCGGTGGCCGCGGCCCGGGCCCTCGTGCACGAGGCCGCGGTGGCACCGTTCGACCTGGCCACCGACCCGCTTGTGCGGGCACTGCTCATCAGGATCGGCCCCGACGAGCACGTCCTGCAGGTCACCACCCACCATTCCGTCAACGACGGGGGTTCGCCGAGAATCTTCGAGCAGGAACTGCCCGCCCTGTACGCGGCACGCCGCGCCGGCCGCCGCGCCGACCTCGCACCGCTCCCCATCGAGTACTGGGACTACGCCCTGTGGCAGCGGGAACTCATCGCGAGTGCCGCGCTCGACTCCGAACTCGAATACTGGAGAACCGTTCTGGAGGACGTACCGCTGCTCCGGCTGCCCACCGACTTCCCGCGTCCGGAGCGGAAGAACTTCACCGGCGCGTTCCACACGTTCACCGTCTCCGAGGAGCTGACCCGGAGCCTGCGGGCCGTGGCCCGGAGGGAGTCCGTGTCGCTGTTCGTGGTGCTGCTCTCCGCGTTCTACCTCCTCATGGCGAGCCGCAGCCGCCAGCGCGACCTCGTGGTCGGGACACCGACGACCGGACGCAACCGGCCGGAACTGTCCGGCATGATCGGGTACTTCAACAGCACGGTGGCACTGCGCGCCGACCTGTCCGGGGACCCGAACATCACGGAGCTGTGCGCACGCGTGCGTGATGTCGTGCTCGGCGCCCTCGAACACCAGGAGATCCCGTTCGACCGCGTCGTGACCGCACTCACCGGCGACCGGGACCTGAGCCGGACACCACTGTTCGACGTCTGCCACGTCCACCAGGAACTGCCGGCGCTGCAGTCGCAGCAAGGACTCACCGAGACGCTGTTCGACCAGGAGGATCCCGCGGCCATCGCGTTCGGCGGGGTGCCGTCCGGCACGGCCAAGTTCGATCTCACCCTCGTCACCACGGAGCGGGGCGGCGAGGACGGCATGGCGGCCGGGCTCGAGTTCAGCACGGAACTGTTCACCGAGCAGACTGCCGCCGCGCTGTGCGCCGAATACGTCCGCATCCTCGAAGGTGTCGCGGATGCGCCTCGCACACAACCTGTTTCCGTGTTCCTGACCGACGCGGCCCCCGCCCCGGTGGCGCGGCTGGTGGCGCCACCCCTGGTCCCGGCCGACCGGCCCCGGCAACCCTCGACCGGCGCGGAACCGCCGAGCTACTCGACCGCACGGGTGACGGCGACACTCGACGGACAACCGGGCCACCCGGAACTGCTCGCCGCCTGGCTCACGCTCCTCGCCTGGTACACGGCGCAGGACGAGGTGGCCGTGGGCACCGCCCCGGGACCGGGGGCATCGCCGCGGCTCGTGGTCGCGGACCTGTCGGGAGATCCCACCTACCCGGAGCTGGTGGAGACCGTACGCCGGGAGCTGTCTTCGGATCCTCGCGCGGCCGACACGGCGGCGCAGGACTTCCCCGTGCGCTGCGACGGGGAGCGCGACGACAGCGCCGAACGGGCAGACCTGTCGCCCGTCGAACTCGGGCTGTCGTGGACCCGCGGTCCGACGGCACTCACCCTCGAACTCGACTACGCCACCGACCTCTTCGACCGGAGCACGGCTACCGCGATGCTCACCGACCTCCGGCGGCTGCTGGCCGGACTCGTGGCTCATCCCGACCTGCCCACCCAGGAGGTGGCGATGGAGTACGTGCACCAGGACGACACAGGCTTTTCGACGGAGGCGGCGCGATGAGTGAAGGCAGTGCGATGAGCGTCGGTGTGGTGGGGGCGGGGACCATGGGCGCCGGGGTGGCCGAATGTCTCGCGCAGGCCGGCCACGACGTGATCGTCGTCGACCCCGACCCGCGGGCCGTCGAACAGGCGCGGTCTCGGATGCGCGACTCGCTGCGGCTCGCGATACTCCTCGGCCGGGCCGGTGGTCCGAAACCCGCCGAAGCCGCCGCGCGGGTGCACTGGACCGGGCAGCTGACCGATCTGCGGGACGCCGCCGTCGTCATCGAATGCGTCCCCGAGCGAATCGACCTCAAGGAGAAGGTCTTCGCCGAACTGGACCGTGTGTGCGCACCCGACGCGCTACTCGCGTCGTGCACCTCCGGCATCCCCATCGACAGACTCGCCGCGAGTACCACGAGACCGGAACAGGTTGTCGGACTGCACTTCATGAACCCCGCCCCGCTCAAGGACACCGTGGAGGTGGTGCGGGGGCCGCGGACGTCGCCGCAGTCGCTGGACCGTGCGCTGACGCTCCTCGCCACACTCGACAAGACCGGCATCGTCGTCGGCGACGGACCTGGATTCCTGCTGAACCGTGTCCTCATGCTGTGTATCGCGGAGGCGGCGACCGCGCTCGGCGACGGTATCGCCGACGCGGACACCACCGATGCGTTGTTCGAAGGCTGCCTCGGCCACCCGATGGGACCACTGCGGACCGCCGACCTGATCGGCCTGGACAACGTCCACGACACGATGACCGCGCTGCGTGAGTTGACCGGTGACGACCACTACCGCCCGCCCGAGCCGCTCGTCGACCTGGTCGAGGCCGGTCATCTCGGGCGTAAGACCGGGCGAGGATTCCATGAGTACCGGTGAGGTGCTGCCCCTCACCTACGACCAGCTCGCGGTGCTCCGCGCCGGTGTTCCCGACGCCTCCTTCGGCCAGTATCTCGAACTCGACGGCCCGCTCGACGAAGACCGGTTCTGCCGGGTGCTGCAGCAGACGCTGGCCGAATGCACCGGACTGCACAGCACTTTCGTGCTCGACGGCCCGGAACCCGGGCAGGTTGCCGGAGCCCCGGTGACCGGTCCGGACGTCCTCGACGCCGCCGCGTCCGACGACCCCGGCCGACTCGTGACGACATGGATCGACCACGAGCTGAACCGCCCGATGGACCCCGGCACCGGACCGCTGTACGTGCACGTCCTGTTCCGACTGCCGCACGGCCGATACGGGTGGTTCCAGCGCTACCACCGATTGGTGAACGACGAACCGGGCATGACGGCGATCGTCCACCGCACCGCCGAGACCTACGTGTCGGGGGAATCCGCCCCCACCCCGCCGCAGGAGTCCCGGCCGTTCGTGTCGCCCTCCGTCCCGCTGACCTCCGATGCGCGGTACCGCGAGAGCGACTCGTGGGCGGACGACCGCCGCTACTGGGAGCACCTGCTCGCCGGAGCGCCGCGACACGAGACCCCGCCCGGTCCGATCTCCGAGGAGGAGAACCTCGGCCCGTTCACCATTCCCGCCGACGGCGCGCTCGTACGGCTCGCACGCCGCAGCGGTGGCGGTCCCGCCGCCGTCCTACTCGCCGCGCTGGCGGTGTACTGGCACAGCCGCACGGCCGTCGACGACGTGGTGGTCGGGCACCGGTCGCAAGGGTCCACCACACCCGTGAGGCTCTCCCTCGCACCGCAACTCACGTTCGATGCGCTGACACGGCACGTGGGTCTGCAACTGCGGAGATCCCGGAGACACCGGTTCCTCGCTTCCACAGATGGTCCGGTGGACTCGTGGTCCGTCGCGGGCGGCATGCGGGAACCGCTCGGCGTCGAGCGCATCGGCGCGGGTGCCGTCGCCGTCGTGAAGCGGTGGGACTCCGCCGGTGGCGGGGTGTTCGTGGAGGTCGACGACCGGGACGGTTCCTGGACCGTCGACGTGCACGGTCCCGGTGACGCGCAGCGCCTCTCCCACATTCTCGCCGCCGCGGTCGAGGCACCGGATACACCGTTGGCTCGTGTGGATGTGTTGGGTGTGGTGGAGCGGGGGGTGTTGGTGCCGGTGCGGGGTAGGGCTGGTGTGGGGGTGCGGTTGTTGCCGGAGATTTTGGCGGGGGGTGTGGGGTTGGGTGGGGGTGGTGTGGCGGTGTCGTGTGGGGGTGTGGAGTTGTCGTATGGGGAGTTGGATGAGTGGTCGAATCGGTGGGCGCGGGTGTTGATCGGGCGGGGTGTGGGTCCGGGTGTGGTGGTGGGGGTGGCGGTGCCGCGGTCGGTGGAGTTGGTGGTGGCGGTGTGGGCGGTGGTGAAGTCGGGGGCGGCGTTTGTGCCGGTGGATCCGGGGTTGCCGGAGGTGCGGGTGCGGGAGTTGTTGGTGGATTCGGGTGCGGTGGTGGGGTTGTCGGTGTCGGGGGTGGTGTTGCCGTCGGTGGTGGAGTGGTTGCGGGTTGATGATTGGGGTGTGGTGGTGGGGGTGTCGGGGGTGGGGGTGTCGGATGGGGATCGGGTGCGGCGGTTGTGGGGGGGGGATGCGGCGTATGTGATGTATACGTCGGGGTCGTCGGGGCGTCCGAAGGGGGTGGTGGTGACGCATGGGGGTTTGGCGAATTTGGTTGAGGAGGTGCGGGTTCGGTTTGGTTTGTGGTCGGGGTGTCGGGTGTCGCATGTGGCGTCGCCGAGTTTTGATGCGTCGGTGTACGAGTGGTTGATGGCGTTTTCGGTGGGGGCGCGGTTGGTGGTGGCGCCGGTGGGGGTGTTCGGGGGTGCGGCGTTGGGGGAGTGGTTGGCGGTGGAGGGGGTGACGCATTGTTTTGTGACGCCGTCGGTGTTGGCGACGGTGGAGTCGGGGGTGTTGGGGTCGGTGCGGGTGTTGGTGGTGGCGGGGGAGGTGTTGGGGCCGGAGTTGGTGGCGCGGTGGGCGGCGGGGCGGGAGTTGTTCGATGCGTATGGGCCGACGGAGGTGACGGTGCAGGCGACGGTCAGTGGTGCGTTGGTGGCGGGGGGTGCGGTGACGGTGGGGGGTCCGGCGGTGGGTGTGGAGGTGGTGGTGCTGGATGGGTGGTTGCGGCCGGTGCCGGTG
>NZ_LTCZ01000435.1:0-3734 GCF_001583455.1 Rhodococcus sp. LB1
GGGCTGACCCCCGGAGAACATGCCCGTCTCCTCCAACAGTTGGAAGAGCAACCGGTCCCGAAGGCATCCGCTCCAACTGCGGCTCGCTTCGTCAAATCGCGCGCACGAGTCCTTGATTGCCTCAATCTGGCGCGGCGTGAGAGTCGGCGGCGTCGTTCGCTTGTTACGCACCCGGATGGTGACCTGCGGTCTGCGATGGTTCACATGATGAAGAAAGGGGCGGTACGACGGGTTCCGGGCAGCGCCACCGGAGTACAGCCATGGCGCGACTTCGAGTCCGCGCCATTGATGGAAGGTGTAGAACGACTGCATACCATGAATGCGAGTGGCGATCGTCGAATCCGCCATCCGTGACGGCATGTCGCCGATCGGCACGACATCGGGGTGTAGGCCGGTCCTCAGCCACGCAATGTATCCGGTCGCGTCCTCAAGTCTTGCGTCTTCCCACGGCCGTTTCAGCAGGTCGAGGTACTGGAACCATAGGGCAAGCGCGCGAGCATAGGACCGAATGGTGTTCGGCGATGCACGGGTTTGTCGTAGGTGTTCCAGATACAGCTCGACGGCGGGAAGGGGGAGATGATCGCGGCCGAGAACGGTCCATGTCCGTTCGTCGTTGGTGGATGCGACAGATTGCACTCGAATCATCGCGTTCGTCCTCTCCTGGACATCTCCGATGATCGGCGTGCTGCGAATGTTCCTCAAGTCGACACGCCGCTGACGTCGTTGTCATCCCGCTCCGGATTACATCGTCGCCAATGAACGGGGTTCAGATATTCCGTTCTCTCACTCGCCATTGACGACGTTTCTATGCGACTCCGGATAAGCCCGCCGATGGGTACTTCGAGTGGGAGAAACGCGACGACAAGAAGATCCCACATTATTTGCACGGCGACGGGGTGCTCGCGATGGCCGGCCTGTACGAGCTGTGGCGCGATCGTGCGCTGCCCGAGGACGACCCGAACGCCTGGCTGTGGACGGCGACCATCTTGACCCGGCCGGCCACCGATGCGCTCGGACGCATCCACGACCGCTGCCCGGTGGTGTTGCCGGCGACGTTCCAGGAGCACTGGCTCGACCCAACTCTTACCGACAAGGACGACGTCCAGGCGCTACTCGCGTCGGTGCCCGATCCGGTCCTGCAGACCTACGAGGTCAGTACCGCGGTGAATTCCCCGCGCAACAACGGCCCCCACCTGCTCGAGCCCGTGGCCTGACTCCGCGGCCGGATCGCGTTTCCCCGATCCGACGGGAGACCCGACGACTTGCAACCTAACAATGCGACGCTGTAATGGGTGGAGCATGGCGGAGGACGCGCAGAGCAGCATCGGCAACCAGGCCGAGCCCACAGACACCGCAGGGCCGCAGCACACCGAGAACGGCTTCGGCACCTACGAATGGGACCCCGAGTACGGCGTCGTGTTCCGCATGGACCTCGACCAGTTCGGCACCATCGGCGGCGTCCCGATCAGCCAGTACACCCCGCCGCCCCCGCCCCCGTACGCACCGCTCAACCTCTCCTGAATCGGTCACACGCCCGCGCCTCAGCACCCAAGCCCCCGGGTGCTGGGGCGCACTGCATTTCGCAGCAACCGGCTCGCCAGGGCGCAGTGACCGATTGTGGCGGTGGGTGCCGTGGCGTGCTCCGCCTCCTGGCCAGGTATTCGCGCGCGATCATCTCGATGAGGTCGATGCTGAAGCCGCCCGGCTCATCGCGCTCGCGCAACATCTGCGGCCGCACCGGTCTCAGGACATCAGCTATCCAGTCGCTCAGCGCTTCCTCCATGGTCCGATCCGCCGCTGGGTCAGCGGATACAGGTCAGAGGTTCCAGAGTCGGAGCAGGGCGGCACGCAGGCTGGCGGAGATGATCCGGTGATCTGTGGTCAGCCGGGGATTGGGGTGCCCGAGGTCGGCGAGCTGCTGCTCGGCGTCCGCAACCGACAGCGGCTGCAGATCCGCCCGGACGAGCATGAGATGGCCGAAGGCTCTGTGGGTGTGCGGGATCGCGATGGCGTCTGAGTCCACGACCGCGGGCGGGTAGATCCAGTCGTTGTCGTCGGTGAAGATGAGGACATCGCCACGCCCGAGGCGGGCACGTCGGTCGCCTGGGCGGAACCATTCGAGTTGATATGTCGCTGCCGGCCCGCCGGTGGAGGCTGAGGATCGGCCCGCCTGGGTGGCCCAGGTCTGTTGCTCGGTTTCGCTGGGTTCGTACTCGACGATGTGCCGCAGGAACATCCGGGTCACCCGCGCAGGAAGGAAGTCGCGGTTGGCGCGCATCCGGCCACCGATCCCGGGGATCGGCACCGACCGGCCGATCTGCCATTCGGTGGTGGCGTTGTCGAGAAACGCCTGATCGATTTCGGTGATCTCGTCGATACCGTCGATGAACGTGCGGGCGGCGGCGATGACCTCCGGGTCGTCGGTGATGACTACGGCCTCATCGGCGATGGTCGAGCTGTGGGAGGCATTCGCGGAGCCGATGATCGCCCGCCGACTGGTGGCGATGACGTTGGCGTGCAGGTTCGGCGATGACAGGACCCGGACGCCGGCCTCGACGTAGTACGCAAGCGCAATCGGCGAGGTCACATGCGCGCGCACCGCCGCCCGGGAGGCGTTCACGACGAGGAGATCGCCGGCCCGCAGCGGCAGCAGCGTGGGTGCGTCCTCGCCGAGGTAGGCGATTGCGGCGTGGCGCAGCCCTCTCACTCGAATGGCACGGGTGATGTGCGGCCAGGGACTCGGCCCGTGAAATGTCGTCCCCATAGGTAGACGGTAGCGCGGGCGTGATGCGCTGTACCGCTATTGGCTCGGGCCCGGAGCGTATGGCGCAGCCCATGAGGTTGGCTGCATCGCTGTTCTCGGCGAAAAGTGATGATGGACTGCGGATATGACACGTCCCCATCTCTTCTGGGCGACGCCGACACGTGCCGCCTTACAGCGGCGGCGGCAGTTCATCGCCGTGGACGAGCTTCCACCACAGGGTCGCGCGCTGACGAGGGATCGGGTCGACGATGATCACGTCGGCCCGATCTGCGGCGGCGAGCATGTAGGGCCGGCGGCGCTCGCGCCATTGCGCGTCGACATCCTCGAGACCGTCGATGCTCATCGGGCTGTCGAGGGTCTCGCACGCCAGTTTCAGCCACGGGACGAGGTGGCGTTCGGCTTCCCGGGTGATTCCGTTGCCCGCTAGGGCGTTCTCGACGACAAGGCTTGTCAGATCGCGGCGGATCCGCCACCGGAGTTCAGCTTGATCGACAATGCAGGACCTCCCGGTGGCCCTACCGTGGTCGGCGGGGGCGGTGTGAAGCCGTCGGGTGGCACTGCGCGGTATGGCCCCGAACATCTCGGGCCGTTGGTGCTGATCGAGGGCGCGGGCATGGGTACAGACGTCGCACAGTTCGGTGAGCGCGGGCAACGACGGGCGCCGGTGGGTGGCGAGTTGGGCGAGCATGTCGGCGCCGAGGTCTTCGGCGCGCGCAAAGATCTCCAGCCCGTACCGGTAGCGCATGACCGCGGCGTTCTCCCAGTGGCCGGCGAGTGTGCGCTCGCGGCGGGGAGCCCAGCGACAGCTGCGAAGAATCGTTCCCCGGCGTGATGCGCTCTGTCCAGTAACTCGGTGGCTGCGGCATCACAGCGGTCAGGGGTGATGCCCTGCAGCAGAATCAGCCCTTCCCGGAACTCGTACGCAGCGTAGGCGAGGTTTTCGAGATCGACGGGGTGGGCGCGCGTGCGT